>NZ_JACJUP010000820.1:0-3308 GCF_014748295.1 Planktothrix sp. FACHB-1355
AAGCGCTAACAAAACTCCTAGCGAGCGGTCAACTCTGTAAACAACATTCGATCGTGCTTGAGTATGGGGTAACATCCCCAACAGGCAAGTAAAAATCAAAAAGTAGAAACTGAGCTGGAGTAACTCCTTTGTTTCTTTTGCCTTTTCTATTTAGTTAGCCTTGTTAATCTCCTTTAACCGTTAGTTCAACGGGTATTGCCTGTGGAGGGTCACACCAACTTAATGGCACTGCCGTTAAGGATTCGATGAAGCAGGAAGGAAACGTCAAACTTTGTAAAATCAGCCTTTCCAGGTCTGGTGAGTAAGTTTGAGTAAGTTTTCCAGAACGGCAACCTCAACTGTTAAGAGAACCCGCTGTAAGCGCTTCCCTTATCTAACCCAATACTAACTGTAGGGCAAAACCCTCTATGTAGGGTAGATTAGGTAACATCAATTTCATGCCCTTTGGCGTAGCTCACGTCGAGATACTTTTAGATGTTGGCTCGTTGAATCGGTTAAAAATATGACTCGCCTACGAGCCCAATATCGGAACAAGTTGCAGGCTGAAGCAGCCTTTAAGGGTGCCACCGTTAATAAAGAAATAACGGATGCTGGCTAAAACTGACTTCCGCAGAACTTTGAGACTTCCTAATTCGTCAAAAGCGAAATATTAGTGCCTAATCTGCATAGAAGGGTACTACGCACCTTAATTGATAAACGCGACCTTGTGACTCCTTTAAAGACGGATTTTTGAACAGGGTTGTTTTATTACCACAATTGTGGTTATTAAAACCATCGTTACAAATCCGTACAACAGAGGAAACCCCTACCCACCTACAGGGGCAAATTTAACGATTGTTCATTGGAGAATTGCTCATGGGGAAATTGTGATGAACCATGAACGATCGAGCATTGCTAATTTTTGAGGAATTTGAATGCCAAAGCAAATTATTATCGCTGAGCAGCATCGCATCGCTGCTGTATTTTCCGAAGATCAAATTCAAGAATTAGTTGTTGCCACAGGAAATCACCAAGTTGGTGATATTTATCTAGGCATTGTAGAAAATGTACTTCCTGGTATAGATGCGGCTTTTGTTAACATTGGAGACCCGGAACGCAACGGATTTATTCACGTATCCGATTTAGGGCCATTGCGCCTAAAACGTACTGCTGGAGCAATTACAGAACTGCTAACACCCCAGCAGAAAGTTTTAGTACAAGTGATGAAGGAGCCGACCGGAAACAAAGGCCCCAGACTGACTGGCAATATTACCTTACCCGGACGGTATTTAGTGCTAATGCCATTTGGCCGAGGCGTCAATTTATCGCGGCGGATAAAAAGTGAAAGCGAACGCAATCGCCTCAGAGCATTGGCGATTCTGCTCAAACCAGCAGGTATGGGTTTGTTAGTGCGAACAGAAGCAGAAAATCGCCCAGAAGAAGCAATTATAGAAGATTTGGAAGCGCTGCAAAAACAGTGGGAAGCTATTCAACAAGAAGCTATCTCAACGCGGGCACCCGCATTGCTGAATCGAGATGATGATTTTGTCCAGCGCGTACTGCGAGATATGTACAGCGAGGATGTAAATCGCATCGTTGTAGATTCGCACACTGGCGTGAAGCGAGTGAAGCAGCATTTAATGACGTGGAGTGGGGGAAGGACACCGCAAGGAGTTTTGATCGATCAGCACCGCGATCGCCTCTCGGTTTTGGAATATTTCCGCGTCAACGCGGCTATTAAAGAAGCTCTTAAACCTAGAGTAGATCTCCCCTCTGGAGGTTATATAATTATCGAGCCGACAGAAGCGCTAACCGTGATCGATGTCAACTCTGGATCTTTTACGCGATCGGCTACAGCTAGGGAAACGGTTTTGTGGACAAACTGCGAAGCGGCTACAGAAATTGCCCGCCAGCTGCGCCTGCGGAATTTGGCTGGTGTAATTATTGTTGACTTTATCGATATGGATTCGCGCCGCGACCAGTTGCAGGTACTGGAACATTTCAACAAAGCGCTCAAATTTGACAAAGCAAGGCCCCAAATTGCCCAGCTCTCCGAACTCGGCTTAGTGGAATTGACTCGCAAGCGGCAAGGCCAAAACATTTACGAACTATTCGGTCGTCCTTGCGCTACTTGCGGCGGATTGGGTCATTTAGTACATCTACCAGGAGAAGCCGCTAATCGCGAATCTCCATTGCAGTCGCCACGCGAACGAGAAACGGCGATACTGCCAGTCCGCGAATCGGCGTCACCATCCTTGCGGGAACGCATCTTCCCATCGGCAGATGAAATTCCAGAAAGTGCTGGATCTGCTTCCTTCCAGAGTCGTCCCGTACTACCCGCACCCTACGGACAAAGCGAAGTCGTGCGAGAAACCGCCGGACAGGATAACTTCTGGGATGCAGAGGGTTATGCAGATGATATGGCTCCCGGTTCCGATCTTGACTTGGATATGATGAATCATCCCAACTATCAAGAACGCGGTTTGGGAGCTAACTCTCGCCGTCGCCGTCGTCGCCGCCTGGGTATTGGTGAAGGTGGACGTTTGGAAGAAGAGTCGCCCAAGCCGAATGAGTTTGTGTCTCCCACTAAATCACCTAGCTCCATATCAAACGATTCCAAATGGATGAGTGAGCCAGAACCTTTGCCTTCAAAGGTGTTTTCGCCAACGGGGCCGAAAGGACTTCGCCTCGACAGCTCGCGCATAGAGCGTCCTGTGAAGCCAGAAACTGTACCGCCGGAAATCGTTTCTGTAGAAATGACTCCAGAGGAACAGCAAGTTTATGCTTTTATGGGTGTGTCCCCTCTGGTACGTTTAAATCGCCAACTTAAAAATCCCAAAGCCGCAACTATAATTGTGAAGTTGCCAGGACAAGCAGACGAAGATGTTGCTTTTGAACCGGCTCAATCTAGAACAGAGGAGATCGATCGCGATTATACAGAAGCACCGGACAGGGGAATTCCTAACTACTCTGATGAGGAAAGTTTTGACTCCGAGCCATCGTTCGACATCCAAGATACAGACAGCATCGAGCAAAGTGTCGATCCCGATCCTGAGCCTGTAGCGATCGCATCGAGCGAATCGGATAATGGCGATTCTTTGTTGCTGCGGCGTCGGCGTCGTCGCCGTTCCTCGGCTACTGACGGTGAGAGCGATCGGTAAAATTGCTAGTTGCAAATAACTCACGGTGATGGCTGATGGGGAAATGGGAGATGGAAAAATGAAGATGAAGGATCTGATAATTGCAGCACTCCCCCACTCCTCCACTCCCCCACTCCCCCACTCCCTCTTTACCGAGCTGGTTGCAGGTGTTGATGAAGTCGGGCGAGG
>NZ_JACJUP010000821.1:0-3264 GCF_014748295.1 Planktothrix sp. FACHB-1355
GACCAATCTACCCAACGGGAGAGGATATCGGCACCAATTAACAAAACATTGCGGTAGACACCGGTGCGGATAAACTGTGCCGCCGTAACCAAGCCAAAAACGAAACCGGAACAGGCAGCAGTGAGGTCAAACGCCACTGCTTGCCTTGCTCCCAGTTGGGCCTGAATTTGACTGGCGCTGCCAAACAAGTCGTCAGCGGTGGAGGTAGCCAGAATAATCAGATCCAGTTCCTCCGCTGCGATCCCCGCCATTGCGATCGCCTCAGCAGCGGCAGCAGTAGCTAGAGAGCTCAGAGAGTCGGATGCTGCCGCCAGACGACGCTGACGGATGCCAGTGCGTGTAGTAATCCATTCATCAGAAGTCTCCACCAATTGAGCGAGACTCTGATTATCGAGATAAGCCGTCGGTGTAGCCGCACCGCTGCCTGTGATGGCAATACCAAACCCTGATTGTTGCAACATTATTCTCCATCAGCCGTTGGTGCAGCACTTTTTTGATAACTCGACTGAATGCGATCGAGTACGCGGTTATCGATCGCTTCTTTAGCCAAGCGAATCGCGTTAAAAATAGAAGGAGCTTGAGAACTACCGTGGCTGATAATGCAAATTCCGGCAACGCCCAAAAGCAAACCGCCGCCGTGTTCCGCGTGGTCGATGCGCTGCTTGATTCGCTTCAGATTTGGTTTGAGCAAAGCCGTACCCAACTGTCCGTGCAATCCTTGAGGTAACTCCTCTTTCAGGATTTGCAGCATAATTTCGCCTACAGCTTCGGCAAATTTCAACAAGACATTGCCCGCAAAGCCATCGCAAACGATGACATCAAACCGACCGGAGAGAACGTCCCGACCTTCAGCATTACCGATGAAGGAAATTTTGGGATTATTTTCCAGCATCTCATGGGTGCGGATTGCCAAATCGTTACCTTTGGAAGGTTCCTCGCCGATATTGAGCAATCCCACTTTCGGCTCAGATACTCCCAGTACGTACTCGCTGTAAATCGAACCCATAACAGCAAACTGTTCCAAAAACTTGGGACGGCAGTCAACATTTGCGCCAACATCCAAAATCAGCACCGACTTGCCAGCGAGTATCGTTGGAAACACCGCGCCAATTGCTGGGCGATCGATTCCCCGCAGTCTTCCCAGACGCAGCAGTGCGGCTGCCATTGCCGCCCCGGAGTGACCGGCGGAAACCACTGCGTCAGCCCGTTTTTGCTTCACCAAGTCCATAGCAACGTTGATAGAAGCTTTGGGCTTGCGTTTTAAGCCGCTCAGGGGCTCCTCGTGCATTTCAATTGTGCCTTCAGCAGGCACAATTTCCAGCGGAAAAGAACTTGTGTGTTGTCCCAGGAAAGATTGGATTTGAGGCTCATCTCCCACCAGCAACACTTCCACGTCTAGTTCTTCCCTTGCCCTCAGAGCGCCTGCGACGATTTCGGCGGGTGCGTGATCCCCACCCATAGCGTCAATTGCAATCCGTGCGCGAGTCGAGCCCATTGATCGATGTGATAGAAACCTCAAAGATTTTACCAGATGGCTCACACCCAAACATCACACAACTTACTGTATTTGAGCGATCGCTCTATTAGGCTGCCGGGGGAGAAAACCTCTTTTTGCTGGCAAAGTTAGTCTTACTTTCGACTGCGCGATCGAGTAAACCTGGTTTTGATACCCAAAGGACGGATATTATTACTCATCTGGGTATTGGCGATCGATTGTGGGTGATGGATAATTTTTCCGCCTATGAGCCTCTGCCTCTCTTTTTTGAGCGATCGCTCATGCTCCCAGCCCGATTCAGTGTAAAGGATGGTCAAAAATGCTGGAATTATTTAGCACTGGGTTAATGTCTGCATGGCTTTCGATGGCAGGAATGGAACGCTCCCAGCTAGATGCTGTGCAGGCCCTGACATGGCCCGGTACACCTGGGTTTGTGTTACCGGCGGCTCCAGAACCGACAACCGCGATCGCATTGCAGCAATACCTAAAAGAACTGTCGAAAAAAGGTTCGACGACCAATTCGCAGGGTGTGTGGATTCAGTCTGGGCCCGTGTTGCTGTCCAGCAATCAGGGTACGGTGCCCCTGCCAGCTGCCTCTTTAACCAAAATTGCCACTTCTTTGGCCAGTTTGAATACCTGGTCTCCTTCTCATCAGTTTGAAACGCTTTTTGCCGCCACTGGGCCGATAAAAAATGGTGTATTGCAAGGGGATTTGGTAGTCATCGGCAGTGGCGATCCGCTGTTCATTTGGGAAGAAGGGATCGCTGTCGGTAATGCGCTCAACCGTCTTGGTATTAAGCGCGTTGCTGGCAATTTGGTGATTAAAGGCAATTTTTATATGAATTACACCGTTACAGCAGCTGTGGCGGGTCAAATGCTTAGAGAAACGCTAAATGCTAAGAGTTGGTCAAAAGGAACTACGTTCAGATATCATTTCTCGATGCCCAAGGGAACCCCCAAACCGTTCTTAGCGATCGCAGGTGGCGTGAAAGTTCTCTCTGCCCAAAATTCCCAGGGTGGCAGTAATAATTCGCAACAAATTTTATTATTGCGTCACCGCTCTCTTACTTTGGCGCAAATCTTGAAGCACATGAATGTTTACAGCAATAACGAAATGGCACAGATGCTGGCTACTGCTTTGGGAGGCGCTGCTGTTGTACGAGAGCTTGCTGCTGAAGCAGCTGGAGTTCCCCAGTCGGAAATTCTGTTGGTGAACGGATCTGGACTGGGAGCGGACAATCGCATTTCCCCCAGGGCAGTTTGTGCTATGTTACAAGCGATTCAACACAAGTTGCAGCCTGTAGGCTTAACCATTGCCGACTTATTTCCAGTTTCGGGTTTCGATCGCGACGGTACGATGATACATCGGCAGATACCGAATGCAGCAGTCGTAAAAACGGGTACTCTGCGGAATGTCAGTGCGCTAGCTGGGGTTTTTCCCACACGCGATCGCGGTTTGGTTTGGTTTGCTATCATCAACCGAGGCAACGATGTCCCGAATCTTCGCATGGGTCAAGATAGGTTTCTACAATCATTGATCCAGGAATGGGGCGCAGCATCAGATTTACCAAAAGTAGTTCTTCCCTCTCCCTCTAATTTCGGCGATGCCAGTCGTTTAGGAGCTACAGTTCGCAATGATATTCTGTTTGGAGGCTAGGGATTAGGGGCTAGGGATTAGGGGCTAGGGGCTAGGGAAAAGGGAGAGGGAAGAGGCAAGAGGGAAAAGGGAAAAGGGAAAAGGGAAAAGGGAAAAGGGAAAAGGCAAGAGG
>NZ_JACJUP010000822.1:0-3237 GCF_014748295.1 Planktothrix sp. FACHB-1355
CCACTCCCCCACTCCCCCACTCCCTCTTTTCCACGCCCGACGCCCTAACCCCTTTGCAGCATTGCCCAAACAAATCCCGATCCGCGTCCCTGAACTCGTGCCATTTTAATCCAAAGCAAGGTCAGATGTTCCAAATGCAGGCTCATTGAGAGATTGCCTGTATCAACAGGTTCCCAGCCTAACTGACGGCAAAGTTCGGCAACGGTTTCTTTGGCAGCCAAGTCATTTCCGGCTATCAACATCGCAGGTTTAATATCTCCGTAGCCTGGATAGAAGCTATCTTCAAAGTTTTCAAAGCCGTAGATTGTAAATGCTTTGACGACGCGAGCGTTCGGTACGAGTTCCTGTACTTTCTCGCTTCCTGAAATCTTGCTTTCCAGTCCGTGGGAAAGATTTGCTCCTACAGGATTGGTACAATCAACTAACACTTTACCATCGAGTGCTGCTCCCAAACTGGTAAGAGCAGGTTCAATGGCTGCAAAGGGTACGGCTAGAAATACGACTTCCGCAGATGCGATCGCTTCTGGAGGAGACTGTACAATTAGATCGGCATTGCGCGTCATGACATCGCGAATAGATGGCGAGTTAGGATCGCGGGCGGCAATACTAACATTGTGGCCTAATTTTTGTAAGCGATCGGCAAGCGGTGCGCCCACATTTCCTACACCAATAAAAGCAATGTTCATTGAATTCACCCCAACACTTCTAAGACAAGTTTGGCTGTTGCGTGACCGGAATTTTGTTGTTGTCCGGTAATGAGATTGCCGTCGCGAACGGCATAGGGAGAAAAGGCTGCTTTGGTCAGAAAGTTTGCCCCCAGTTTTTGAGCTTCATCCTCGATGCGAAAAGGCATCACTTGTTGACCGATTGCCTTATCGGCGTAGTCTTCCTCGCTGTTAGCAAAACCTGTTATAGTTTTGCTTTTGATAATATAATCTCCACTCGATAACTTCGTTTCCAAAAGCAAGCAAGTTCCGTGACAGAGAGCGGCGCTTGGTTTGCCCGACTCATAGAATTTTACAAACAAATTTGCTAATTCTTTATCCGGTCGGAAGGTAAACATGGGAGATTGACCGCCACAGACTACGATCGCATCAAAATCATTGGGGTTGAGGTTTGCGATCGCAGGTGTGTTCTCCAACAATTCCATGAATTCCGGCTTATTAATGTATTCAAGGGAAAGCGTATCATCTTTTGAGTAGCCTTGTGCATCGCGAGGGTCACTCAGGCTATCAAATTCGACTTTACCGCCTTTCGGACTGGCGATCGTCACTTGGCAACCTGCTTTGACAAAACTGTCGTAGGGATGAATCAATTCTGCTGCCCAAAAACCTACTGGCCATCCCAAAGTTGTGGAAACAGAAGGGTTGGCAACTATCATCAGAATTCGCTTTAATTTATCTGCGCTCATTAGTCTTTTTCCTAGTGCTGTAGCATTGCCGCGAAATGTAAAGAATCGTTAGATTCTTTTACCGATCATTATGGAACGGCTACAATTATTTGTCTAATAGATAATTTGTATAAGTATTATTCATAACATGAATCTTGCTGGCATTGACCTGAATCTTCTCGTTGTCTTCGATGCTTTGATGACCGAACGACACGTTACCCGTGCGGGAGAACGACTAAACTTGAGTCAACCTGCAACAAGTAATGCTTTAGCACGCTTGCGGAGTTTGCTTGGCGATGAGTTGTTTGTCAGAAGTGCGACGGGACTGCAACCGACTCCTAAAGCGCTGGAACTTGCCAAACAAATTCAACCCGCTTTGCAGCAGATTGAAACGGCACTGTTGTGCGAGGATAGTTTTGACCCAGCAACTAGCGAGATTGTATTTGCAATTGGGATGTCAGATTACACAGAATTTGTCCTGCTTCCGTTATTGATGCAAAAATTACAGGCTGTTGCACCGAGGGTGAGGATGAGAGTCAGGTCGGGCGATCGCCAAAAACTGCTATCTTTACTTGATAGCGGCGAACTGGATCTGATCTGCGGATTGTTCCCAGAACAGGTAAAATGGCACTCCCAACAGTTTCTGTTTCAGGAAAACTATGTTTGTGTCTGTCGCCGCAACCATCCTTTGATTGGAGACTCTCTTTCTCTAGAACAATATGTTGCGGCAAATCATTTGCTTGTATCTATTAAAGAAGATATGATCGGTCGAGTAGATGAGGTTTTAGCTTCAAAAAATCTCAAACGTCATATCGCCATTTCTATTCCTCACTTTACGATCGCACCGTTTATCTTGGCTCAAACCGATTTGATTGCTACGCTGGCACAACGAGTAGCGAGAAAGTTTACAGAAGTCGAGAACTTAAAAATTTTGGCTTTACCTTTAGGAATGCAAGGCTTTTCTGTATATATTCGCTGGCATATGAGCAATGAAAATAATCCCGCGAGTGTATGGCTGCGGAAAATTTTCGCAGATATGGGTAAACTGGTTGAGGAAGCTAGAGCGCCAGTCCAGTAGGCTCTACTGTATTTATGGGGATCGCAAAATTTTCTTTAACTGTAGGGTGTGTTTAGCACACAAATTAATTGTTGCTAAAATATCAAAATGTCAATAAAATACAAAACAATAAAATTCCAGTAATCGCTTTTTGAAATCAGAGAAATGGTGGAAATCTTACAAAGCCCGGACAAAGAATCTAACGAACTGGCTCAAACCCCCAGTGCGTCTGGAAAATGGGGAGCGATGCTGGGTGCGGGAATTGGTTGGTTCATGTTTGGCTTGCAGCTATACCTGGTCAATATTGCACTTCCCGTAATGGTAAAAGCGCTCGATACCAACTTTGCGACTATTCAATGGACGCTCTTAAGTTATGTGCTGATGCTGACAGTTATGGTGCTGGGTGCAGCGCGATTGGGCGATATGTACAACAAGAAGTGGTTGTACTTAGGCGGAGTAATCATGTTCACCATCGGTTGCTTGCTGTGCGGACTTGCACCGACGGTAGAATTTTTAATCGCTTTTCGGGCTTTACAAGGACTCGGTGCTGTGTTTATATCGGCGTTGCCAGTAGCGATCGTAACGGAAGCATTTCCCCAACAGGAACGGGGATGGGCGCTGGGAATTCTTAACGGGGTATTCACTTTGGGAATTGCTCTGGGACCGGCGATCGGAGGACTTTTGCTCGCGCTGGGGAACTGGCGTTTAATCTTTTTGGTAAATGTGCCGATCGGCATGATTGCGAGTTTAATAGTTGCCCTATTTGTCCCGTCTTTCTCTAGCATAAATA
>NZ_JACJUP010000823.1:0-3298 GCF_014748295.1 Planktothrix sp. FACHB-1355
CGACAAAAGTAAAACCAATTTTCTCCAATTTTGATTTGCATGGATCGATAGATTCTATTTGACTAGGTGAATAGACATCTTTAGTAAGAGTTTTCATTTTTATTACTAGAATTAACTTCCCAATTATTAAGAAAATTATAATTTTTTCAAAGAATATACAAATTGTCAAGTCTTTGCCGCATTATTTGTATGATGTCTGACTGCATCTATCTATATTGTATGACAAGTTGAATTTGGGCATGGAGTAGGAGATTGCTTCCCACGTCCGGCCACAAATTATTTATAATTGTTTAAACTGGTTGACATTTGCCGGCGCGAATCAATCCGACGCGACGTGCGATCGCCTCATCTCTCGAAGCAATTGGCCCCCATTTTTCTACTATATTTGCATCTTCCTTACCTTCCACGCGATCGCTAGGCAGAATATCGCAGTGACCTTCATTGCGCTTGACAATATACCAAGTTTGTGTATTTTCCATATTTACTAAAAATCTTGTCAGTTTTGCTCATCAAATAGGGCATCAGCTGCCCGATGCCCTACCATACATAATTGCAGATTTCAGATTCAAATTTAACGATCGAAATCTGAAATTTGAAATCTCAAATCTGAAATCTTATTAGCGGTGACCGTTGCCGTTAGTCTTGCCGTTACCGCTAGTTGCCACCACCTTTTCTGCTAGCTTGTCCGGTACTTCTTGCAGGTGGTCGAACTTCCAGTTAAAGAAGCCAACACCCATAGTAAGCGATCGCAACTCCACAATAAAGTTCTGCATTTCCGCTTGCGGCAAATAAGCAGAAACCTTATCCCAACCTTTCCAATCCGACCGACCTTCGTAGCCCAAAATTTGGCCGCGATGTCCAGTCAGCAATTGCATTACCTTAGAAGTAAATTCTTGAGGCGTACAAACCTCAACAGCAGTAATCGGTTCCAACAACGTCGGTTCGCACTTGGGCATTCCTTCCTGCATTGCCAAACGCGCTGCTTGCTTGAATGCTTGTTCCGAACTATCGACAGTGTGGTAAGAACCATTGATCAGCGTCACCGCCACATCGACCACCGGGAAACCCAACGGCCCATGTGCCAGAGACTCCCGCACACCAATTTCCACACCAGGAATGTACTGGCGCGGAACCACTCCGCCCACAATCTTCTCATTAAAGTTGAAGCCTTCCCCGCGAGACAGGGGTTTGATGTCCAGATAAACATCGCCGAATTGTCCGTGTCCGCCGCTTTGGTGCTTGTAGCGCCCGTGAACGGACGAAACAGCTTTGCGGATAGTTTCTTTATAAGGAACTTGCGGCAGGTGCGTACTCATCGGCAGATTGTACTTGCGGCGCAACCGGTCTAAGGCTACTTGCAAGTGAATTTCTCCCTGACCCCAGAGAATAACTTCGCGAGTATCGCCGTGTTGTTCCCAACTCAAGGATGGGTCTTCTTCGATCAGTTTGCCAAAGGCGCTGCTGATTTTCACTTCATCGTTGCGCTTTTCGGCTGTTACCGCCAAAGCGTAAACCGGCGTCAGTTGTTCCGCTTTGGGTAATTCTGACGCCGGTTGTCCGCTATTAGTCGATAGGGTATCCCCCGTTTTTATGCCCTCCAAACGTCCCACAGCCACAATTTCGCCGGCTTTGGCTTCTTGGATGCCGTTTTGTTGTTGACCTGCGAGACGGTAGAGTCCGCCAGCACGCACGCCGTTGAGAACTGCGCCATCTGTGAGAGTACCTTGCCAAACTCGCACGAGGGAAAGTTTGCCACCTTGGGGAGTGAAGTAGGTTTTCAGCACTTGCGCTAGAGGTGCGTCGCCACTGAGGGTAATTCCCCGCCGTCCCAATGTGGTTTCTGGGGTGGGTGCTTCCCGCAGCAAGGCTTGCAGTAGGGGTCGAACGCCAAAATCTTTTTCGGCAATACCCAGGAATACTGGCACGATTAGATCTGCGCCCAATTCCATTTTCAGGTCTTGGATAATTTCTTCTTGGGGCGGTTCGATTTCTTCTAGCAGTTCTTCCAAAAGGTGGTCGTCAAAGTTAGCCAACTCTTCTAACATTTCCGTCCGCGCTGCGTGTTCTTGTTCTTTGAGTTCGGCGGGGAAGGGAACGGGGTCTGCTGGCGCACCTGGGTGATAGTGGTAAGCTTGTTCGGTAACTAGATCGATAAAGCCAACGAGGTTTTCTCCTTGACCGATCGGATATTGGTGCGGTACTAACGGACGACTGGAGACGTTTTTGAGGGCGTGCAGTACGTCCATGAAGTTGTTGTTCGCCCGATCCATTTTGTTGATGAAGACTAGGTGGGGAATTTCCCAGTCGTCTAAGAATTTGAATAGGGGGGCGAGGGTGAGGACGCGATCGATTACTGGTTCGCAAACCACTACCGCTGCATCTACACCAATTAAAGCATTATAAGTTTCCTGGGAGAATTCCACCGATCCGGGACAGTCGAGGAACGTGAACCGCACGCCGTCGTATTCGGTGCAGGCGGTTGCGATCTCGACGCTCATTTGGCGATCGCGTGCTTCTGGGGCGCTATCTCCTACTGTATTTTTATCCTTGATGCTGCCTTTGCGAGTAATCGCACCTGTGACGAACAAGATACTTTCTAGAAATGTTGTTTTGCCGCTCAGATAGGGGCCAACGATCGCCACATTACGAAAACTGGAAACGACTTTTTCGTTCATAAATCCTCCTTTTCGCGTCGCTGTCAACTTGCTTAAGAGTGCAGCTGCCGCTTGTGACAGTGGATAGCAAATGTTTTTCGAGTAGTAAGGGTGAGTTTGGCCAGTTTGCTGGTTAAATAACTGAAATTCTCGCTCAACTTCCCCTACGCGCCTGTAGATTTTGATAGAAGCCGTTTAGTAGAATGTCCGAGTCTATTGTCAGTTGTCCGTTGACGATAAATTTTTCAACTGACTACTCACAACTGACGAGCGGGTGCGTGCAAAATTGTGGATTTTTTTATAGATGGCTGGTTTAACCCGCCCCTACACAACAGACTTCTCGGTTGTTAATGGTTGAGCTTACCTTGTCAGGATTAACTCACCTATTTGAAAACTTACCTCGTATTTAATAACAGGTTAACCACTTTTTAACAGACTGTCATAAAAATCTGATTTTGTTTTACAATAAAGTTTATTATTTATTAATTTCAATAAAGTTTTATTTTCAACTAATAATTTTTATTTCATTAGTATTTCCAGTCCCCAATTACTCCTTGCCACCGTAAGATTATCGATCGCAAGTTACCTGTTGTTCTTTTCTCCCCCGCTCCCCCTAAGCAATACATATTCTTTGAGCGGGAAGG
>NZ_JACJUP010000824.1:0-3274 GCF_014748295.1 Planktothrix sp. FACHB-1355
GGCGAGTATGAAGATTTACTAGCAAGGTTTGGCATATCTCACTACAAATTAGATCAAAAACGCAGACCTGTATCGCTATTTATCGCCGCAAAACGTTTCCAAGATATCGTCAAAGAATTTCGCCCAGATATCGTTCACTGTCATATGATGACAGGAATATTGCTGGCGCGATTTCTACGCGGTTCGGCAAAGTATCGTCTTGTAGCGCATATTCAGAACGTGCATCAACGCAGCTCGGTACTGATGGGTTTGGCGGAAAGGGTGATTCCTGTTAGCGATGCAGTAGCTGAATATATGTCTCGCCTCGGTGTTCCGAAAAATAAGATGCGAGTGGTGCGGAATTTAACTTTAGGAAGTCCGAGATTACCTTCTTTAGATAGCTGCACTCCCGCACCTTTGCAACAACCTGCGATCGTCACTGTAGCAGGAATGTTTAAACGCAAGGGTATTGCAGAGTTGATAAGTGCTTTTGCACAAGTGGCGAAGCGTTTTCCTACAGCGCATTTGTATCTAGTTGGTGATGGTGACGATCGCGCTGAGTTTGAAAATCAAGCTGCGGCGTCATCCGTCGCAAGTCAGATTCATTTTGAAGGTTTTCAAAGCAATCCCAAACCTTATTTGTTAGCGGCGGAAGTATTTGTGTTAGCTTCGCATCGCGATTCTTGTCCGCTGGTAATCTCGGAAGCACGAGCTGCTGGTTGTGCGATCGTTGCTAGCAATGCAGACGGTATCCCAGAGCAATTAGATTACGGAAAATCCGGGATTCTTGTCCCGCCAGGAGATGTTACCGCTCTCGCTAATGCCATTGAATCAATATTAGCTAGTTCCGCAGAAAGAGATAAATGGAAGCAAGCATCTCAACAAAACTTGGAGCGATTTTCTGTAGCTAATATGGTGGAGGAAATTTCTGCTGTTTATGATGAGCTTTTGGGAGATAGTAAAATTGCACAAAAAGGTTCTCTGATGTAAACCTCACTCTTACCTAAGCGACGATATGAAATTCAATAACCCATTCTACGAATTAAGCGCACGACTTGTTGACTTCCTACCCAAAGGAAAACGCACAACTAGAAGAATTTTATATCGGTTGTGGAATAGTTACCCTAGTTGGGACCCGTGGATATTAAAAGATGGGGATATCTATCGCCTCTTCTATTTAGGAGGAGCGAGTCAGCTAGTTCACTGGTGGATGAACGGCACTATCTACGGTGCGATTTCCACAGATATGAAAACTTGGCAAGATGTGGGAGCTTTACTTGAGGTAAACCCTGCCAATTCATGGGAATCTGGACGAATGCTTGCCGGTTCTGCGTACAAAGAGGATGGTGTTTATTACCTCTTTTATTCAGCCGCAGGTAAGGGATTGGAAATAATGAATGAAGGCATTGGTTTGGCAACATCTGTTGACGGGTTACATTGGGAGCGATCGTCAAACCGCGAACTTGTCAAACCAGATGACAATCATCGCTGGTACGGACAATTCAAACGCCAGATGGGTTATGACGAGTACGACCATTATCAATGGCGCGATCCTTATGTTGTAAAAGATCGGGAAAGTGGCAAATACTATATGTTTATTTGCGCTTATTTGAAGGAAGGAGGAGAAGGAAAATATCGCGGTTGTGTTGGTGTAGCCGTAGCGGACAAAATTGGGGGGCCTTACGAACTATTACCTCCCGCTGCTACACCGTTTGTGGAGGGAACAAAAGAATCGCCATTTTATGAAATGGAAAGACCGCAAGTGATTTACAGAAATGGCAAATATCATCTGTTTTTCTCTTGTTGGACTATGTGGCTAAACCCAAGCTGGGTAAAGAAAGTAGGTAAAGACAAAATTACCGATTCCACACTTTACTGGTATGTTTCCGATCGCATTACTGGGCCCTACGAACCTGTGAGCGAAAAACCGATCGTAAAAGGTAGCGATCGCACTGGCATATATGGTACAAACTTCTTTCCCGCACCGGATAATCCAGAAGAATTCATCGCCTATGGCTGGTATTACAGACGCATGACATTAGCAATTAAACCAAAAGTTCGCGTTTGTTGGAATAATGACTCCATTGAGATTGTTAATTTACCTCAATGGCAGCGCAATTCCAACAATCAACCTGTCATACTGAGCGAGGTTCGATAACCGTTAATTTTCCAAATTGCGGAAATACAAGTGGAAATGGTGCGTTACGCTAGCGCTAACGCACCCTACAGTTGATTTAAAGTTTGATAACTATTTGTAAACCGCTAAAAGCTGAGAAAAAACTAAAACAGCCTTCTCTATTATCGTAAAACTCATCTACTGCTTGACGCGCACCCAGACAAAAGTCATGTCCGTAGTCTTCGTAGATGATAACGCCGCCACGATTTAGCTTGGGATAGATTTTTTCGGAAACAAATTTGACAGCACGATAGGAGTCGCAATCAACATAAACTAGAGAAAATTGGTCTTCAGGGATGGCATCAATTGTGTGAGCGAAATCGCCTTTAACGAGATGTACGTTTTCGTAATCATCGAAGATTTTTTTGACTTCTTCGTAGTTAACAAAGTGGCTATCGTTCCAAAACTTATCTACCGCTATGTCTTCTTTGGGAAATTGCTCGAACGCATCGCATAAATATATTTGTTTATTGAAATTAAGGCGCTTTGCCATCTCGCTGATAATCAAACCTGAATGCCCTCTATAGGAGCCAAATTCAGCTATGGCTCCTTCTACTTTTTTGGTTTGGAGTAACAGTTGATAAAGGTCGTAAGCATCCGTAACCTCGCACTTGCGCTCAACCTTTGTTAAGGAGAATTCGTATATATCATCAATCAGACCGTCATCAAAGACCGAAGACACATAGGAAGTGCCAAGATGATCGTAAATGTCTTTGTCCTTGCTGAGAGCCCGGTAGGAATCTAAGAGCCGAATTTTGAAAATAAATTCGCTTTGTCGAAATTCCGGATGACTCAGCACTATTTGGAGCGATTTTTTCACATCGGCGTTAGACATGAAGCACGATACAAAGACTGTCTCTCGGTAAGGTGCTTTAACTTCTGTTAAATCTTTAATCTTTTCAATCCGGCTATCTGAGGTAGGTTGCAAACTAGAGTCTTCCTCATTTAAGTCCAGAACAAGAATGCGTAGCTTTTCTGTGTCTGAAGCAGTCGCCAGCAAACTTTGCTGAACCTCTTGAGACAATTTGCCAGAGCCAAGCAGAATAATAGAATTTGCTCCGGAGGCTATATTTTTAAGGATTTCGCCTATAATAAATTTCAACCATTGGGTATCGGAAA
>NZ_JACJUP010000825.1:0-3265 GCF_014748295.1 Planktothrix sp. FACHB-1355
CCCACCGTATTTGGCAATACTATGCCAAGCATTTCTAAGCCTTTGGCTAAGATGTTTAGTGCCGCATTACGATCCCGATTTAGCACCAGTCCACACAAGCATTTATGTGTTCTGGTGCTAAGTGTTTTTCGGACTTCTTGCCAACGAACTGGCAGCCAGGTTTTACCTGGAATGGGATAAACAGTACATCGCTCAAGAATATACAATAAAAGCCTACTACGGTTATGCCCACTGGGGTGCGAAAGGCAAGGTTGCCGACCTAGAAAGACGCTACCCGCAATTGCTGGTTCCGATCTGGCAACAAACTTGCCCTACTCTTTCGGTCAACGAAACCCTCTTTGCCACAGGAACCGTCACCTCTACCAGCTCTTCGACTATTATCTCTAATTCCCTCGACTTAGCCGCTATTCTGAAAGCTTCGCAAGCTATTTCAGGCGAAATCGAACTGGAAAAACTACTTTCATTCAAACCAAAATCTAAATAATTTTAGATTTTAGATTGAGTTTACAATTTAAAATCTGAAATCTAAAATTTGAAATCTAATGACTCGCGTAATTGGCTTAATCAGCGGGACATCAGTAGATGGTATTGATGCCGCATTGGTAGAAATTTCCGGTACGGATATCGATCTAAAAGTCGAGCTTATAGCTGGGGAAACCTATCCCTACCCATCCGATCTCAGAGAAAAAATTTTAGCCATCTGCGGTGGGGCAGCTATTTCAATGGCAGAATTCGCAGAACTGGATGATGCGATCGGCCTATCCTTCGCGCAAGCCGCCTTAGCTATTCAATCTAACCACACCCCAGCCCAGCTCATTGGCTCCCACGGACAAACAGTTTATCATCGTCCACCCTCTAGGAGCGGGGGAGCTCTTGAGCGGGGGAGTGGGGAAAAATCTAATTATTTAAAAGATTCCCCCCTTGGATATAGCTTGCAATTGGGGCGAGGAGAACTAATTGCCCAAGTAACGGGTATTACTACTGTAAATAACTTTCGGGTAGCCGACATTGCTGCTGGCGGTGAAGGTGCCCCCCTAGTCTCACGTATAGACGCCTTTCTTCTGAGTCATCCGAACGAAAATCGGTGCGTTCAAAACATCGGTGGGATCGGTAACGTAACTTACTTACCAGCTCGTCAGGGTAACTGGCTCTCCCAACTACGCGGCTGGGATACTGGCCCCGGCAACGCCCTTTTAGACCTGGCAGTGCAGCATCTAACTGGCGGGAGTAAAACCTACGACAAAGATGGTGCTTGGGCTGCTTCTGGTACTCCCTGTATTCCCTTAGTAAGGCAATGGCTCCAGCACGAATTTTTCCGACAAGCGCCGCCCAAATCTACTGGTAGAGAGCTATTCGGGGCGGACTTTTTACGTACCTGTTTGGCAGATGCGGAAAATTACTTGCTCAGTTCGGCTGACCTGCTGGCCACCCTAACGGAACTCACAGCAGCTTCGATCGCAGACAGTTATCGCAGTTTCTTACCTCAAATGCCGGATAAGGTACTGTTATGCGGTGGAGGCAGTCGCAATCTTTACCTAAAAAACCGACTGCAAACCCATCTTTCAGGAGATGCGGAACAATCTTCTGTGTCCTCTATCTCGGTTCTGACAACAGATGAAGTTGGTTTGAACGCCGACTGTAAAGAAGCGATCGCCTTTGCCGTTTTAGCCTACTGGCGAAATTTAGGTATTCCCGGTAATCTTAAGCAAGTAACTGGTGCCCAAAAAGACGTACTTCTCGGAGAAATTAAATCTGTGACAGCGCCGTAGCGTGTTAGCATAGAGCTTGCGATCGGACAGTGAGCGATCGATACAAGGAATAGGGGCGTGGCTCACACCTTTTTAATTGAGGCAGGGCGTTGGAGATTGCAGGGAAACTGGCTTGAGCGCAACGGTATGCCCATAGCTGTTAAAGGATTAACTCTAGTGGCATGGAGTCGCGACAACTGGTTCACAATGGTAACCAAATTGATGTTTCCAGAGAGCGATCGGGAAGAAATTGCCCTGCAATACCGAGGTCGTTTGGATGCTGGCGAACGCCAGTACACTTTTGTGCTACAACACAGTTTGCTAGGGCGAGTGGAGGGTGAAGGCTGGGTAGCACCAGAATCGATCGTGCAGCGCTACTGGGTGCTGGGCGATCGCCAGCGCCGCAGTGGTTTTGAAACTCTGCACCGAGTTACGGAAAACCAATACTATATCTCCAGCAGTATTTTGGCAGGCCATTACCTAACCAGCACAATGGAAGCACTCTTGGAGCGTCAGCCAGAATAGAATTATCCTTGAATAGTAGATCTTATTGTTCGTTCAACTGAGTTGCACGCATAGCTGTATGGTTTAGCACGCAGACAGAAGTTGAATTTCACTTCTAGTTTGAAACTTTATAGGCAAACCTTAGCAATTGAGAAGGAGCTTCCCCCCTTGCTGCTTCAGCTTGGAATCTCCGAAATGTAAAGGTTGCATCATTTGCCAGTATAGTTTCGCATCTTGCGGTTGGCCGATGATTCACACCCTTTTTTTCCATCTCAGGCGTAGGAGTAAAATTTTGCATAAATTCCCCTGGCAACCCGGTTGTGGAACAACTCTCGGCACTTATATTACACTAACGCTCCTTCTGTAGGTGGAGCTTCACCAAAATGACAGATCCGAACATTGGTCGCTTACTTGACAATCGCTATCAGCTAGCAGAGCTGATAGGGACAGGGGCTATGGGTCGGGTTTATCGCGCTAAAGATGTTTTACTAGGAGGCGTACCCGTCGCTGTCAAGTTTCTCTCCCTAACAATTCAAAATCAGAAATTGCGGTTGCAGGAACGCTTCGAGCGAGAAGCGAAAACCTGTGCTTTGTTAGGCCAAAAAAGTCTCCATATTGTCAGAGTCATGGATTATGGCGTGGACGAACATAAAACTCCGTTCTATGTCATGGAATATCTTCAGGGAGAAAGCCTCAGTGAGATAGTTCGCTCCCGCCCTCTTGCTCTACCTAAATTTTTAGCTTTAGCACGCCAAATTTGTTTGGGATTGCAGTGCGCTCACGAGGGCATCCCTGTAGATGGCGAAATCTGTCCGATTATCCATCGAGATATAAAACCCAGTAATATCTTAGTGGTGCAAGACGCCAGTCTCGGGCAGTTAGCCAAGATTCTTGACTTTGGGATTGCCAAACTGCGTCAAGCAGACAGCGATCAAACTAACTATTATTTAGGAACCTTAGCCTATTCATCCCCCGAACAAATGGAAGGCAAGGAACTTGACAACCGCTCGGAT
>NZ_JACJUP010000826.1:0-3238 GCF_014748295.1 Planktothrix sp. FACHB-1355
CAATGTATTCAAATTATGAGAAATGCTAGACTTTCCGGTCAATTTGCCGAGGTTTGTTCTGGCATTGAGTTAATATCTCCAAATCCAAACAATAATGCGCCTGCGGTTCAGCCAGTTACTGTTCCTCAAGGTAGTCAAACGCAGCCACAAAATTGAGTGCTTCATAGCGCCAAAATTCTCGGTAAATTCTCGCTGCTGAAGCACTAAAAAATTAAGATTAAGTGTGATATTTTTTCTCCATCGAACTGGAAATTAACTACAAGCGCGATCGCACTTCATACAGTCACAACGCGACGGTAACGAGCTTGCACCATCATATAAATACCGTAGGCGACAAGACCGATCGCCACAACACCCAAAACCCAAGGGCCATAGGGTTGTTCCGCCAGTGCTGCTAGTGCGCCACCCAAAGAACGCGCTTGATTGGGGTCAGATTGACGCGCCGCTTGGATGAGGAAAAAGCCGATAATGCTAAAAACTATAGCTTGTGCGGTAAGGCCAAATCTGCCGAGGCGCATTGCCCACGTTCTTTCTACGTTCCTCATTTCCTGCCATTTCAATTCTTGGCGGAATTTGCCAGTAAAAGCTTTATAAATTTGATAGCACGCGATGCCAATTATAATTACTCCCACAGTAGCTACCAACCACTGACCGAAAGGCTGTGCCAGCAAACGTGCTGTCCAGTGTTGCGTTGAATTGCTACCGCCTCCGCTTGCGGAACCTAAAATTATTTTAGTAGCTGTTAAAGCTAAACCGGCATATATTAAACCGCTGATAAAATAGCCGATGCGCTGTGCAATACCTTTGGCATCGCTGCCTTTGCGTTCGGGGTCGAGAAATGCCTGCACAAAACGCCATACGACGTATCCAACTAAGCCGATCGCCACCAAACCAAGCAAGAATTTTCCAAACGGTTGTGTCACAATAGTTTGGAGAGCGCCTTTAGAGTCGGTTGTTCTGCCGCCTGCGCCAAATGCAGCTTGCGCCGCCAACACACCGACGATCGCATACACTACCCCTTTTGCCGCTATACCAAATCTTGCCAAACGTTCCACCCAAGGATGAGCAGCTGCTTGTCTTGCTGCCGTTTCTACATTTTTATTAGGTAAATTTTGTCGAGTCATATATTTGGGAATTTCAAATTGCAAATTTAAGATGGCAAATTTAAAAATGGTTTTATATGGCAAAATCAGATTTCAAATCAAAAAAAATTCAATCTGAAATCTGAAATCTCAAATCTGAAATTACGATGAAGGAAACTGTTCTACATAAGCTTCTGCTTGCAGCGTCAGCTTGCCGTTTTGCACATCCAACTTTTTCAGGCGCAACGACATTCCTTCCAACTCAAAATTACGTAAATCTAACAATTCGCTGGACTTATCCAACAAAGCGTTAGTCAGTTCTGGCGATACTTCCTTCCCTTCCGCGTACTCAACATCCTCAAGCGAGATGCGGTTTCCGCCTTCTTTCACACGCGGTATAGCAGTGAAAGCAGTTTGTTTGGTTTCGCCGCCCTCCCGCAGACCAACAGTCGCGTTTAAGCTAAATTTGCCTTGACCGGGTAGGCGGAATTCCACTTTTTGCACATCAACCGTTGTCGGTCGATCGTTTATATGCACATTCAGGTTTTGCAGCTTATCGCGGATAAAGTTGGAATTGAAGGCGCGATCGAGATCTTTTTCTGTGAGGACAACTCGCGTTTCTGCTTCGGTAGGATGTTTCAATTGAATATCGCCAAAGGCGGCGCGAAGAGGATCGATCGCGATGCGATCTATGTGCATCTCCAATTCCTCTGTCCGCAGGTCTTCTTGCATGACCATGCCTTTGCCTTTAATATCAACCGAATCCAATTCTCCCTGAATTACTTTCAGCGGATTGGTACGGATATCTACGTTAAGTTCCTCTACTTCATCCAGTTGACTGGATAGGCCAATTTCCGCTGCCTTACTGAGTGCTTGCTCACCTAGCCCTGGTTGATTTGCTGCCATTTTGCTATTTTTTATCGCAGTACCTACCTAACTTTAGGCGGTCGGTATAAAGCAGCGAATCTGCATCCCGACAGAATAATTTATGAGCGGTTATCTATCTTTAGATAGCCCCACACTTACATTGACGGTATTTGTCTGATGTATGCTTCTGCCATCACCGTTAAGGTGCCCTTTTGTACATCCATATCTTTGACGCGAAACGCGCTTCCTTCCAGTTCGTAGTAAGGTAAATTTACCAGTTCTTTGAACTTCAACATTAAAGCCACTATTAATTCTAAGCCAATGCCATTTCCCGGCGTGCAGTGGAAGGCTTCTAGTAACAATGGCTGCGAAGAAGTGCGCGGGTAAAGTAAGGCAATGAAGTCTAACTGTCGAGTATTGCCCTCGTGCAGCAGCACGTTACCGCTGCATTTTATCTTACCGTCACCTGGTAAGTTAATTTCCATGTGTTGCAATTCCAGAGTAACAATTTTACCATCCACATCCAGATCTAAAGGTGGCAACTTGCTGCGGATGTAGTCGGAATTGAGAGAACGGTTGATATCTTCTTCCGTTAGGACAACGCGGATAGAGGCATCTGTCGGATGAGTAAGTTTGATTTCACCAAAAATAGCACTTAAAGGATTGATTGCAATCCGACCTGTTTGCACTTGCACTTCTTGGACGCGGATGTCTTTTTGGATTGCCAAACCTTGGCCGGCAAATGAAACTGAATCGGCTTGTCCTTGAACGATATTAAGTAGATTAGTTTTGACATCTATATTTACGTCCTCTACTTTATCCACTTGGCTAATTACCCCTATTTCTGCGGCGGTAGAAAGTACCTCTTCCTCCAGCCGGGGTTCATCATCTCGCGTCATGATGTCATCTCCCGATCGCATATATTTTGCCAATTTACGCGATCGCGTCAATAAATTTATCTCCCAGTCGATATAGGCAATCTTTTGCTATTGTCTATCTTTTGTTTAATTTTCAGCTAAACGGTGGTTTCCACGATGCGAGATTTCTGGTGATGGCGATCGCAAACAACCATTCGCACGCCGCCAGATGGGCCTAATGTAAAGCCTCGACGTATGGGTCGAACTGGGCGTTTATCTGCAAGTGCCAATTGCCAGCGCGACAGTATTGTTCCCAGTACAAGTTTCATTTCAAATGGTGCTAATGCTATCCCAAGACAGCGACGATTACCTCCACCAAAGGGGAAATATTCGTAGGGAGAAAACTGACGTTCTAGAAAACGTTCTGGTTTA
>NZ_JACJUP010000827.1:0-3282 GCF_014748295.1 Planktothrix sp. FACHB-1355
CGACGCTCTTCCGATCTCTACTCCTCTTGTCACCGGTAAAGACTTAATGCAAGCCCTTAACCTGCCATCTGGCCCACAAATCGGTCAACTCCTCACTGCTATTCAGCTAGCACGCATCGAAGGTAGAATTTCTACAGCAGCAGAAGCTCTTGAATTTGCAAAACTTCATCAAAAAAGCTAGCAAAACATCAGTTTTGAAACAGAGGATACTCCTATGGCTGACTCAACAGAAAAGGTAACGAAACATCACGAAAGTATCCTCTATATAACGATCTACTCTTTCATCGGCTTCTGCGTCTTTACTTTCCTGATTGTTCTGGGTGTTTTTTAATACAGCGCTTTGCGCTGTTATGAGGTACACCCTAGAAACCCGGTTTTTCCAAAAAACCGGGTTTCTAGGGTGTACCTCATTACAGAGGGAACGGCTGTAATTCCTGAAAACAGATTGATACCCCTCTTGAATGAGACAAATGAATTGATGAATATTATTGCCGCCATGATAGTAAAATCTAAAGACAACAAAAAGAAGTAACTTTTGACTTTTTCAAGTTTTGACTTTTAACTTTTAACTTTTGACTTTCTCACCAAGGGCTACCAATCATCGTAAAACCTGCCCAATAGTAAGGATGGGAGAGATTTTGATTTCCTAGAGAAGCTAGTTCTGGTGGCAAAGGGACTCCTTCAGGTTGAGAATCGAGTCCGCGCACTTCACCATCTTCAATACGCACGACACCTTTAATCATAGCGATTTGTGCGTTCTGGAGCGCTTCTGCTTGATAGGCGCAGATTTTAAGTTCTGATAAAATGCTGTCATCAGTGCCAAAGTGCCGCGATCGGACACGTACCACAAACTCGCCAAAGCAGATTTCACGCCAGATGCTACAGCTAAGCCTGCAAAGCCCAATTCGGCGTTTTCATCTCCTAAAGCTGTACGACAGGCACTCAATACTAACAGCTCGACTTGTGGTTTGTTCCATCCCATATCCCGCAATTGATTCAATTTAAGTTGGGAGTTCCAAAGTTGGATAAAAGAATTATTTGGTTTTCCTGGCTTGAATTCTGCGTGGGTTGCTAGGTGAATAATTCCAAAGGGATCGCTAGAGCGTTGGGATTTGAGATTTGCTAATGTAAATCCTTCATTGAGAAAAGATTTGCCTTGCCAGAGTTCTTTGGCGATGGTCGATAACTCTATTGGTACAGCTGGTAAAGGACTTAATTCGCTAAATTCTGAGGCTCCCATTGCCAAAACTTGAGAGTTTCTGATGTTTCGGTAATTGGTATCGACCAAATTAACGCTAGGAATTAGGCTGATGCTGTACTTTTCTACTAAAAACTTTTTCCCGTCGTGTAGGGCGGCTATCGGTATTGCTCTAAGACCTGAATCTAAAGAGAAGGCGAGAGTTTCTATACCTTGGGATTGCAGTTCGGCTTCGAGCGGTGCAATCAGCCACTGATAAAGTTTCTGGGCTGAATTAAGGTAGGAAGTTGTATTAATTTCATTGGGATCTGTTACTTTTGAGCGAAAATCGGCAACCACTTTGAGCAAAGTATCGCGATCGGCTTCTGGTATGCTGCGGTGAATGGGTTTGCCAAATGGCATCACCAAGACAATTTCTAATTGTTCTGGTTGTATAAATACATAAAGAATAGCTGGCTTTTTACCTGTCGTTTGAGATATTTGTTTAAGAATGTTCTGAATATGTGGTAGGGAAAGAGAATTTGGATTGTTTACAGGTAGATTTTCGCCAAAATAATTCTCATATTCCTGCTGCCTCAGCTGCTCAATTTGAGGTACAAATACATCGAACTGACCTCTTTGAAGAGCGGTGATGATGTTTTCGCGCAGTATAGGAATTTTATCCACAGAACTATTGGCGATCGCACCGTTATTGTCTGGCTGTATCGGCGGAGTTCCGAGATCTGTTGATATTCTAGTTCGATCGGATGACGATAGTGTCGTTTCCGGAGTGGGCGTTTGTGGCGTGGGCGTTTGTGGAGTGGGTGTTTGTGGAGTGGGTGTTTCCGGAGTGGGTGTTTCCGGAGTGGGTGTTTCCGGAGTGGGTGTTTGTGGAGTGGGTGTTTCCGATGATCCTTGAGTGATGACTTGCGTCCGACCCTGAATGAAAGGGCCCAAATAAGAGCCCGATCGCACAGTTTCTCCTGACCCACTGGTGATGTTGCCGACTGTTCCGTTCTTTGTGGCATCACCGGCTACATTAAAAGGTGTGTTCGACCCTCCTCCATGTCGAATAACGATCGCTCCTCCTCCCGTTCCTCCAGCAGTGGAAAGACTAGCATTTACACCATTTCTGTCAATAAAAGTACCCTGGGCGCGGAAAAACCGCTGGGTTGAAATATCGATCGTTCCACCAGTACCTTGACTTCCTCCTTGGGCGTTAATGTATTCAACTTGGATATCTCCTTGAGGATCGAGAGTAACGTTACCTGCTTTTCCGATGCTGGCGCTAGAGTTTATTTGTCTGGCGGTAATTTGGATGGGAGAGATGAGGGAGATCGAGCCTCCTAGCGTATTTCCAGAACTATTTAAATTGCCGCTTTCTATAAATCCAGCTTTGCTATTTAGGGTGATATTTCCACCTGCGAGCGTATCGGATTTAGCGATGATATTACCGCTAATAATGTTGCCATTAGCGTTTAATTGAACGTTTCCTGCATTTCCATTTGATAAACTGGTATTGAGATTGCCTACACTTATTGTGCCCTTATTGCTAGTGAGGTTAATGTTTCCTCCCGATGTCATAATATTGCTAGTTACAATATTATCTGCTGCTAACAATTCAATTGCCGAACCATTAGTTGTAAGATCGCTTGTAGCTGTGATTGTTCCGGTACCAGTGGGAGACTGAATTGTTACTGGCGCGTTGAAAGTAACTTGATCTCCTATATTAATAGCGCCTGATGAGTCACTGCGCCCGATAATGATGGAAGTAAAACCGGATTGCAAGGCACTAATTTCAGATGCGGTTAAATTTAGTGCGTTTGTGTCGTTAGCAGATGCGATCGCAATATTTCGATCTGGTGTTGTTGGTTGCAGTACTAATTTATTAGTACCTGTAACATCGCCTGTAAAATCTATTTCATTTGCGGTTAAAGTTAGCGGGTAATTGCCTGCTGCCAAGGTTGAGCCAAAGCTAATTTTAGCAGTTCCCAAGTTGAAATTGATATTGCCGTCAATCGTGACAGGGCCGTTAAATTTAATATCTCGATTGGCAGTTGTAATATTGCCTGCGATCGATACCTCTCCAGTGCCAATTTGATTGA
>NZ_JACJUP010000828.1:0-3280 GCF_014748295.1 Planktothrix sp. FACHB-1355
CACTCCTGCAAGTGCCTTAACAAAAGTTCATACAGTGTCGATTACTTTTGTCCGACTACTTAGGCTTCTCTAAAAAGACATTTCCACCCAAACGCGCTACTTCCACCCGATCGCTTAACTGATTGCGTGCTGTCAACACTAACACCGGAATCCTGGGATCTTGTTGCGCCAGTTCAGCTAGTAAGGTCAGTCCGTTCTCTGTGCTGTCGGGAAAGGTGAGGTCTAGGACAATAACATCAGGTGGACAGCAGGAAATCGATTTTCTTGCAGATATTGGATCTGTTGTCACTTCTACCTGAAAACCCCAAACGATCGCTTCCCTTTTGACCGCTTCGGTCAACACTACATCATCATCGACCACCAGCAACCGACCCGACCCCATCTTTAAATCGGGAGTCGTCGCCGTTGTAGATGGCTTATCTTCCACAACTTGCTTGAGAAGCGCAACCAATTCTGCAAGCTGCTGCGCCTCCCGAACACCCAAAGACTCTAAGCTTAGCAACTGTTCGATCTGCCGCGCCACCTCTGAACCTTTTGGGAAGCCAAATGAACCCAGCGAGCCAATCAAGCGATGCGCCTCCAACTGAGCGGAGACTCGCAGTTCCCGATCGAGATTTCCGGTAGAGATTTGGGCAATCGCTCGATCGAACAGCACTATATGCGAGCCCAAACTCTGTTTGAATTTGCCCCATACCTGCTGCATAATTGCCTGCACTTTGGCTTGAGCTTGACGCTTGTCTGCGGTCGCGATCGCAGCTTTGGGCGTCTCTTCTGGAGAAACCCTTGGCGAGAGGGAATCTTCCGGTAGTTGTTTGAGTCGATAACCCAATCCGTATACCGTCTCGATCGAATCTTTAGTCATTCCCCCTGCTTTTAGCTTCTGGCGCAGACCTTTGATTTGAGTAGAGACGGCTTCCTCTTGGGGAAATTCACCATTAGGCCAGATGCGGTCTAGTATGGCACTCCGGCTGAAAATACGTCGGGGATTGCGGAGAAAAAGCTCTAGTATGCTGAACTCTTTTGGGGTTAAGTGTAAAGCTTTTCCGCCATAAGTAACTTGACCGGCATCTGGATCGAGCTGAAGCTTTTCCCAGGTCAACATAGTAATTAAGCTAGAACTGCCCCTTCGCAGTAAAGCCTGAATCCGAGCGATTAATTCCGATCTTTCGTAGGGCTTGACCAGATAATCATCGGCTCCTGCTTGTAAGCCGAGTACCCGGTCAGCAGTGCTGTCTTTGGCACTCAACAGCAGAATCGGCATCTGTAAGCCGTGCGATCGCAGTTGGCGACAAAGACCGATTCCATCCAAATTTGGGAGAATAATATCTACTACGAGCAAATCGTAGTGAAAGGCTTGAGCCAGTTCCAAAGCCATTTGACCATCCTCCGCTGTCTCAACAGTGTAGTGATGGGTAGTGAGTTCTTGTGCTAGGACATTAGCTGTCGTCTCATCATCTTCTACTAGCAGAATTTTCATTGGAACTGATTCCTTTTCATCGGAAGTCATTCCTTAACACTACAGTACCCTCAAGCCAAAAAAAATAGCGATCTGCTGCCTTATCCTCAATCTTCAAAGCTTGTTAACATTTTAGGCTTACACTGCCTAATCCAAACCGTCATTTCTTGGGCTCCCTCCTGTTTTAAATCTTCCATGTAGCCGACTTGAGCGGCAGCAGCTTCCCGAATACTATTAAAAGGCCCAATGTAGTAAGTACACTCTGGTAATAAAGTAACAATTTTTACCCACCAGCCAAATTTAATTTCTTCTTGTTTTGGAAGTGTACGATTTGTTAAAAGCATCAGAAATATCCCTCGCTATTTTAATGAAAATATTCAAATTTCTTCAAAATATTAGAGCGGCATTAGCTTTAACTAAGCCACTGTTAATACTTAATTTAGAGCCAGTGTCTAAGCCACCCAAAATGCTATCGGGATTGGGCATTTCTTGATAACAGTGGCGGCAAAACCAGTAGACTCTTTGGGAGCGAATGTGGCGGAGTAAAGTAGTAGAACAACAAGGGCAAGTACAAGTTAACATTTTTTAACCCCCTGGTTTAAATTCGTGTTGAGACAAAATTAATTCACGCGATTCTTGCTTAACTCTTCCATTCATGGTAGCCTGTTGCAACTCCATAAAAGCTTCCAAATCTTCTAAGGAATATTTACTGTTGAGCAACAGTCGTAATTGATTTTCTGCGGTAATACTCAGAAAATCAGTTTCTAGAGCCTCCCGAACTAAATTGAGAATTGATTCCATGATGATGCCATCCCAAATGATGTTATATAAAGTCTCACAGCAGCAAGCTTTATACTTTCGGCTTTAAAAAAATATATTCAAGCCATCAACTAGCTGAAGAAGAGGCGCTAAAGTTGAAGTTCGGCGATTGAAGTAGACCGGAGTTGGTTCTGCTATAGACCAGCAGAATATCGCGAATTCCCAGATGAATGTAATGCTCTATATCTAATAGCTCCTTCCTGGGATAGGGAGGGAATAATATTTGTTTTGGCAAAGGCTGTGTTTGTTCTATAACAGCGTACTTATTAGGAACGCGGCTTAGAACATAAGCCAACAAATCTTGGCGCAAACCAGCCTCAGAAAAAGCTTGTTGGTATGGATATGTTGGATAGCTCGATAAAATATTTTCAATTTCATCGATGACTACAGTTAAGGTAAGATTGAAAAGTTCTTTTGCCATTTTTAACTCCTGATAGCTTTTCAAATTTGCGGTTATTAAACTTTTGGCACAGATGCAACTGTATTTTTTCGTATAAAAGGGAAATAGCTGGAGTTTTTCAGCAAATTTACAATCTGCCTCTAAAAAAGCTTCAAATATCAGAATTGTTTGGGGGCAAGCGGCCTTTTTCAAGTACAATCTGGATATCTTCATGATAATTTTTATAGACTTCATATATCTGTTTAGAAGCATCTTCTAAAGAAAGCTCTCCAGTTGTTTGTAAATCACAAATGTAAGTCACTCTTTCTAAAAATTTTACCATATTTTTGAGAGCATCAATAAACACCAAATCTTCTGGGGGAATAATTGCCATGACGATCGCAGCGAGGGTAAAGAAAATTAGGATAATCAGCCATGCTCAGAAAACAGAGTTCTAGGGAGTGGCTATTCCCTAGCCGCTAGGGGAAGGAGTCATGAGAATCAAGGTAGTTAAGAATTAAGAACTTCCTCACTACCTTGGCTGTTCGCAACACTTGAGAGCTTAAGAAACAAATTTGAGGAAATTTTGAGGAATAAAATTCTTGTTTAGTAAAAAAAATATTTTG
>NZ_JACJUP010000829.1:0-3222 GCF_014748295.1 Planktothrix sp. FACHB-1355
AATTTATCCAACCGTTCCATACCTTTTTCGATCGTACTCATGTCAGTGGCGTAAGACAGGCGAATACAATCATCTGCCCCAAACGCAATACCCGGAATAGCAGCAACTTGCTGATTTTCTAGGAGCGCATCACAAAATTCCAGAGAAGTCAAGCCTGTTTTACTGATATTAATAAACAAGTAAAAAGCACCATCGGGTGTGGGACAACTCAAACCGGGGATAGCGCGAAGGCGTTCCAACATCACCTGACGCCGCTTGGCAAATGCTTGGCGCATTTCTTCTACACAATCTTGCGGACTTGTTAAAGCTGCGATCGCACCGTATTGTGCAAAGGTACAAACATTCGAGGTACTGTGACCTTGGATGGTACTGGCTGCTTTAATTATCTCAACTGGGCCAGCTAAATAACCGATCCGCCAACCGGTCATGGAATAACCTTTGGCGAATCCGTTGCTGATCAGGGTGCGATCGAAAGCTTGGGGACTAACTGCACCGATGCTGAGGTGTTCGGCTCCATCGTAAATAATTTTCTCGTAAATTTCGTCAGAAACAACCCAAATATCTTTTTCCACCACCACTTCCGCCAACGCCTTAATTTCATCTGGCGTATATACCACACCTGTGGGATTAGAAGGCGAATTGAGGATAAATAGGCGCGTTTTCGGCGTTATCGCCTGCCGCAGTTGTTCTGGCGTAATTTTGTAGTTATTTTTCTCATCCGTAGGTACGATTATCGGCTCGCCACTTGCCAATCTCACCATTTCCGGATAACTCAACCAATACGGCGCGGGAATGATTACCTCTTCGCCAGGGTCGATCAGCGCCAGGATGAGGTTGAACAGAGAATGCTTACCGCCATTGGTGACTATGACGTTATCCGCACTGTAAGCGAGATGATTTTCTGTTTTCAGCTTGTGAGCGATCGCTTCCCGCAACTTCGGCTCCCCAGCGGCTGGGCCATACTTGGTCTTTCCTTCATCCAGAGCCTGCTTGGCAGCAGCTTTGATATGCTCTGGCGTATCGAAATCCGGTTCACCAGTGCTGAAACTACACACATCAATTCCCGTTGCCTTCATCGCCTTCGCTTTGGCGGCGATCGCTAACGTTAGGGAAGGCTGAACTTTCTCAACTCTTGCTGCCAGCTTCATGCTCTTTGATTTCTATCCGACTACATATAGCTATTTTCTAGTGTTCCAGAGTATCCCATAATCCTCAATTCAAATTGTGTATTTTTTACCTTTTTATTATTTGTAATATATTTTACTAATCTTTAACCGAGTTTATGCACTGTTTTGGGGTAATTTTACGCTCTACCAATAAAAATAATTGTATTATATGTTACCTTATTTTACCTAACTGGAGACTAACTACGGAGAAAGGTGCGTCAGCTTTGCGCTAACGCACCCTACAGGTGTGTTGCTTTCGTTTAAGAACGGCTATAATTTGCCAGATACAGCAATTTTAGCGATCGCGTCTGTTTTTTCCAGAACTCTGATAGTTTTCATCGCAGAAATTGAGAACTTAAGCAGTTACTTTTTCCTTCTTTTCAATTTCTTGCAAGAAGAGATTCATAAACTCATCTACAACCCCTGGATGCTGCCCGGATATCAAGTTACCATCTATATAAGTAGCAACTGCTTTATCGCCTTCATAGATAACCGTTCCGCCGGCATTTTCAACATCGCAAATGATGTTGTGAGCGCAGGTAACTTTGCGACCCTTCATCAGTTCTGGATCTGCACAAAATAACCACATACTGTGGCAAATAGTGCCAACTTTTAGATCGCCACCATCCATCGCTTGTACTGCTTTGCGGAGGAATTCTACTGCTGGAGATTGATTCGGTTCACCTGGTTTCGGACTGACTTGATATCGCAAACGATCCATTGCGTAACCACCGATGAGGATTATGCCTTTGTAATCGGCGGGATCGATATCGTTAACATCAACAGTAACGGTTACTTCCTCTGTATGGTCATTTCCTTTAAAGGTGATTTTTTCCTGATTCCAAAGATTGGAAATATACTCAACATCGTAGCCGTGTTGAGGGAAAAATTCATTAAATCGGCGATATTCAGTTTCATCGAAATGTTCTTCAACCAAAACGCCTATTTTGCCTTTTTTTCCATCATTCATTTTTTGCTAACTCCTAAATTATTGAGATCGAGCGAAACAAGTACATAACGAAAGTGGGAGTTATAGCTGTCTTTTTACATCGCCAAACATTCTGGTTTTGTGTTATTTTACACCTCTACTGGCAACCATCTTATAAGTAGAGATATCTCCCGACAGTTCTGTTCAATGCAAGTAACTACCAAACAGATGAATTTGCTTGAGTTATCCAGAGAGCTTCACCGTTTGAAATCTAGCAATACATAACTTGTAGCACTTTGGAGATAGTAAATAATCCGTCTATGGATGGTTGTATAATAGGGAAGTACTTATCAATATATGGATGAGTTTAGTAGCAATGAAAAGATGCGATCGCATTTATAAAAAAAATGGTTTTTTCCGCCTTTTTGAGTTTGGGAATAACCATTGTAAGTTCGGCATTTTGGATAGCAATAATTTAACTAGCTCCTTAATGTAGAAATGTTTCATGAAGCGTCTCTACATTCAGTCAAGATAAAATAGGCGATCGCATCGGTTTATCTATCATTTGTAACTCGTGAAAGGTAAAACAAAAAAACAGTATCCTTAAGACAGAAATTTTATTGCCAAAAGTATGATAAAATTCTGACCGAGCAGTTGGGAGAAAAGCGGTGAGAAAACTGTGGCGTTTGGGAATTGCGGTCATACTCGTCGCATTTGGGCTGATCGGTTATTGCACTCACACTGTATATAACCCGATTACGGGCGAAAATCAGCGCCTACAGCTCTCGCCGCGTCAGGAAGTTGCGCTGGGACTGCAAGCGCGACAGCAAATGGCCGCCAAACATGGCGGTTTGTACCCCGACAAAACACTCCAAGATTATGTCGATCGAGTGGGAGGAAGAGTGGCGCAACGGTCGGATGCCGCTAAATCGCAGTATCCGTTTGATTTCCACCTGCTACGCGACCCGCGCACCATCAACGCCTTTGCCTTACCGGGAGGAGAAATTTTCATCACCGCCGCCTTGATGGGACGCCTATCCTCGGAAGCGCAACTGGCGGCAGTTTTGGGACACGAAATCGGTCATGTAGTGGCGCGACACGGTGCGGAACATCTGGCAAAACAACAGC
>NZ_JACJUP010000083.1:0-11165 GCF_014748295.1 Planktothrix sp. FACHB-1355
CCGGTCAAACGATTTTGGATTTTGGATTTGGCGCGAAGTGGGCGTCTTGGCGGTGACCGTCACGATACCCACCTTCGCAAGAGAGGATTTTGAATTGGCTGGGCAACGATCGGACAGAGCTTGAAATTCCGGAAAATTTTTAGATGATTCGCGTCACCTTATTCTCTATTCCCTCTTCCCTCTTCCCGACGCCCGACGCCCTAGCGATAGAAACTTTCAGCCCTTGTAGTTGCACCTGAATTGCACCCAAACACCGATTTTGTTGAGAAATTGGGATTCAGCGGACTGTGGTCAGAGATGGGTCATCTGTTTCTCTGGGTGTGATGTTCGATCGCCCTTTCTAGTGCTTGAGGTCGCTCGAATACTTTATTTTTGGAGTACAGACTTTCCACATTTCTACGTATTTATTATCTCATAAATTGGGCTTGACAGCATATCGATCGGTAAAATCGCGGAATCAAAGCCGCCAAATCGTTCGGTTAGGTACGCAGTACACTGGGAAAATAGCACCGGCACGCGATCGCACCCGCAGTGCAAAAATAAATAGGCACTTACTTTGAAACAGAACGATCGATGACACAGCAGCAATACCGCATCACCCTTTTACCCGGAGACGGGATTGGCCCCGAAATCATGGCAGTCGCGGTAGATGTGCTGAAACTGGTGGGTCAGCAACTAAACCTCCATTTTGAGTTCCAAACAGCGCTGGTCGGCGGTGCGGCCATCGATGCTACAGGCGAACCCCTACCCGCCGCTACACTGGAAACCTGCCGCCAAAGCGATGCCGTCTTGCTGGCGGCAATTGGGGGTTGGAAGTGGGATAGCTTACCATCTCATCAGCGACCGGAACGAGGCTTGTTGGGACTGCGGTCTGGACTGGGGTTATTTGCCAACTTGCGACCGGCGAAAATTTTACCCCAGCTGATCGATGCCTCCACATTAAAGCGGGAAGTTGTGGAAGGCGTTGATATTATGGTGGTACGAGAACTCACCGGTGGCATTTACTTCGGTCAACCGAAGGGAATTTTTGCCACAGAAACCGGCGAAAAGCGGGGAGTGAATACGATGGCGTACACCGAAAGCGAAATCGATCGCATTGGGCGGGTAGCGTTTGAAACGGCTCGCAAACGAGGCGGTAAACTTTGCTCGGTGGATAAGGCAAACGTGCTGGAAGTTTCGCAGTTGTGGCGCGATCGCATCATTCAGTTAGCATCGGAATATCAAGATATCGAACTGACTCATTTATATGTAGATAATGCTGCCATGCAGCTAGTGCGGGCTCCCAAACAGTTTGACACCATAGTCACCGGCAATCTTTTCGGTGACATTCTTTCAGACGCGGCTGCTATGCTAACGGGTAGTATCGGTATGTTGCCTTCTGCCAGTTTGGGTGCAAATGGGCCGGGTGTATTTGAACCCGTCCACGGATCTGCCCCCGACATTGCCGGTCAAGATAAAGCTAACCCCATAGCTCAAGTTCTCAGCGTTGCGATGATGCTGCGCTACGCACTCGATCGGCCAGAGGCGGCAGACCGAATTGAGCGGGCAGTACTGCAAGTTCTAGACAATGGTTATCGTACCGGCGATATTATGTCGAATGGTATGACGCTTGTGGGTTGCCGAGCGATGGGGGATGCTCTGCTACAAGCGCTGGAAAACCCCCAATCCTAATCTATTCGCCAAAAGTGGCGCTTATTGCTGTATGCAGACAAATCGATTAAAGTCGAGCTTAGAAGATAGGGATAGGTTAGCGGTACAGGCTTCTCAGCAACGGATAGAAACTAAGGGAGACAGGAAAGATTTTCCAGTGTTACCAGACCCAGCTATACTGCAAGCCGCTCGACAAATTTACCGAACCTACCATCAGACACATCCCAAGCTGGTTCAGCGTCCTACTGGTGTAGCGCTCAATCGAGTAACGCTCAGGGGTAAGCTAATTTTTTCTGGCCAGCCGATATTATTGCCGCAAGAAATTTTTGTCCCGTTTAGTCAGATTGAATCGGAATTATATTAGCGGCAGTTTTTCTGGTTGGAGAAAATAGCCAATCTTTGCTAAATAAGGAGTAGGGCGGGCAATGCCAACCCTACTCCTGAAAGCTTTTTTGCACAAAAAATGATATTAAAAGAATTTTTGGATTCGGGGTATTTTATTCCGCACGGTCACTGCTACCTGTGGAAGCCGGAGTTGGTAGGACTGCACGTAGTATCCGACGCTTTAATTGCGATCGCCTACTATTCTATTCCGATAGCGCTGATCTACTTTGTCCGCAAGCGTCAAGATTTACCATACCGATCGATTTTTCTGCTGTTTGGCGCATTTATCATTGCTTGCGGCACCACCCATATAATGGAAGTTTGGACGCTGTGGTATCCCACCTACTGGCTATCTGGATCGATCAAGGTTATAACTGCGATAGTTTCCCTTTATACAGCTTTGCAACTCGTGCCGTTGATTCCCAAAGCGTTGGCTCTCCCCAGTTCCGCACAACTAGAAGCAATCAACCGCAATCTGGAAAACCAAATCCAGGAACGTCAGCAGGTCGAAGAGGCATTGCGCCAAAGCGAGGCTCGCTATCGCGCCATCGTAGAGGATCAAACCGAACTGATTTGTCGCTTTTTGCCGGATAACACCTTTATCTTCGTTAACCAAGCTTACTGTAGCTACTTCGGCAAAACACAAGCAGAGCTGATCGGACACAGCTTTGCGCCAATTATTTTTCAAGAAGATTTACAACAAATCGAAAACCAACTGAGTACTATCACTCTAGAAAATCCCGTTACCACGATTGAAAACCGCATCCTGCGACCGAACGGCGAAATTCGCTATCAGCAATGGATTAACCGGGCAATTTTTGATGGGCAACAATGTCCGATCGAGTTTCAAGCTGTGGGTAGAGATATCACCGAATTGAAGCGCACAGAAGAAGCTTTACTGATATCGCAAGCGCGTCTGAGCGGAATTTTGGATATTGCTGACGATGCGATTATTTCCGTCGATGCAAGTCAACGGATTACTTTATTTAACAAAGGCGCAGAAAAGATATTTGGATATAAAGCCATTGAAATTATAGGTAAACCCCTCGATGTGCTTTTGCCTTCACGATACAGAGAGATTCATCGCCAACACGTTGTCGGATTTGGGTGGTCATCAAATACGGCGCGGCGAATGGGGGAGCGGCGGGAAATTTTTGGTCTTCGCAAGGATGGTACGGAATTTCCGGCTGAAGCTTCGATTTCGGCAATGGAATTAGAAGGTGAAAAAATATTTACTGTTTTTTTGCGCGATATTACCGATCGCAAGGTTTCCGAACAGGCGTTGCGGGAGAGTGAAAGACGTTTCCGCGCTATTTTCGATCAAACTTTTCAATTTGTTGGTTTGCTAAAACCAGATGGTACGCTTTTAGAAGCGAACCGATCGGTGTTGGATTTTGGCGGAATCGAGCTTACAGATGCGATCGACCGTCCGTTTTGGGAGGCACGGTGGTGGAGTATTTCCAGGGACACTCAGAAGCGATTGCAAGAAGCGATCGTTCAAGCAGCCGCAGGTAATTTCGTGCGTTACGAAGTCGATATCCAGGGTGTCGGCGATACTGTCGCCACAATCGACTTTTCCCTCAAACCTGTCAAAAATGACGCCCAAGAAGTTGTTCTGCTGATTCCGGAAGGACGCGATATCAGCGATCGCAAACAAGCGGAAGCTGCACTGCAAAAAGCATACGACGATCTAGAACTGCGCGTGCGCGAACGTACCAAGGAATTAGCAAAAACCAACGAAGAATTACAGACGGAAATTGCCTATCGCGTTCGGGTAGAGGCAGAACTAGAAATCCGCATTCGTCAGCAGGCAGCAGTAGCTGAACTCGGCCAACAAGCTTTGGCCCACAACGATCTTGCCAGTATTTTCAACCAAGCTTGCGCTATTACCGCACAAACTCTGGAAGTCGAATACTGCTCTGTTTTGGAAATCCTCCGTAGAGGGGATGTTTTGCAGCAAGGGCCTGGAGTAAGTTGGCAAAGAAAACTCTTGGGTAGCGCCACCGTCAATTTTGGATTGCGTATTTTAGATTTTGGATTGCAGTCTGCTGAAGAGGAATCGAAGGCGATCGAATCCGAAAAACAATCTCCAAATCCAAAATTGCCACAGGCAGACTCCACCTTACTTTCAAACTCGGAAATCTTTTCAGACTTATCTGCCGAGGTAGGGTTTGGTGACTCCCCCCTTGTAGAAGATCGAGAAGTACACAGCGGTATGAGTGTCGTTGTTGAGCAAAGTACAAATCTTCCCTTTGTAGTTTTGGAAGTTTACGCAGCCAAAGAACGCATCTTCACCCAAGATGATGTGTATTTTCTGCAAGCGATCGCAAATGTGCTTTCTTCTGCGATCGCTCGCCAGCAAGCACAAGCGCAAATACAGGCATCTTTGAAAGAAAAAGAGGTGTTGCTCAAGGAAATTCACCACCGCGTTAAAAACAATTTGCAGGTCATTAGCAGCCTGCTTGGACTTCAGTCCCGCACGATTCAGGATAAACAAACCATCGATATATTCCAAGAAAGCCAAAATCGGGTCAGATCGATGGCACTTATCCATGAAAAACTATATCGTTCTAAAGACTTATCAAAAATAGACTTTGCCGAATATATTCGGGAATTAACTATTAATTTGTTTCGTTCTTATAAAACTAATTCAAATAATGTTACTCTCGTAATGGAAATTGGCCAAAATATTTTTTTAGATGTTGATACAGCCGTTCCTTGTGGCCTCATTATCAACGAAATAGTTTCTAACTCTTTGAAATATGCTTTTCCTCAAGGTGAAAAAGGCAAAATTCAGATTAAATTAAATCCTCTAGATGAGCATCAGCTAGAAATGATTGTAAGCGACGACGGCGTGGGATTGCCAACAAATTTTGATTTAAAAAACGCAAACAGTTTGGGCATTAAATTAGTGAACGGCTTAGTCAATCAGTTAAGAGGTACACTAGATTTGAATACTAGCAAGGGAGCGGAGTTTAAAATTACGTTTGCCAAGGCTAAAATATAAAAGTAGCTGGACATCAAAACGCAATGAATAAGATCGCTAAAAAAATTTTAGTTGTGGAAGATGAAAGCATCGTAGCTATAGATTTACAAAATATTTTAGAAAATTTAGGTTATCGTGTATCAGCCATCGCAGATTCAGGGGATGAAGCGATTAAAAAAGCTGGGGAATTAAAGCCGTGTTTAGTGTTAATGGATATTAGGTTAAGAGGAGAGATAGATGGTATAGAAGCTGCTGAAGAAATTTCATCGCGTTTCGATATTCCAGTAATATATCTAACTGCTTATGCTGACGAAGAAACTTTAGAAAGAGCTAAGAATACAAGCCCATTTGGATATATTATTAAACCGTTTGAAGAAAGGGAATTAAACACAACTATTGAAATTGCAATTTACAAACATCAAATGGAAAGGCAATTAAAAGAAAATGCTAAATGGTTTTCCACAGTACTTAAAAGTATCGGCGATGGGGTGATTGCTAACGATATAGAGGCGCGGATCGCTTTTATGAATCCGATGGCGGAAGCGCTAACTGGCTGGCAGCAGTCAGAGGCGATCGGTAGAAATTCGACAGAAGTATTCAATATTATCGACGAGCCTACCCGCAATCCGATTGAAAGTCCTGTCATTAAAGCACTTAATGAAGGTAAAATTGTCCATTTGCCAGAGCAAACTATTCTTTTAGCTAAGAATGGAAAAGAAGTGCCTATAGGTGATAGCGCTGCACCGATTAAAGACGATCGAGAAAATATTATGGGTGCAGTTTTAGTCTTCTGGGATATGACCGATCGCAAGCAAGCAGAAGAACAATTGCGCTATCAAGCTTTTCACGACAGATTGACAGGTTTGCCAAATCGCGCTCTGTTTGTGGAACGGCTCGATCGAGCAGTCAAACAAGCAAAAAGAGACAAGGAATATTTGTTTGCAGTATTATTTTTAGATATCGACCGTTTTAAAGTAGTTAATGATAGTTTTGGACACGCTATTGGAGATAAACTGCTGATCGAGATCGCCAAAAATCTAGAAAACACTTTACGTAACATTGATACGGTGGCGCGTTTGGGAGGAGATGAGTTCGCCATCCTTTTGGAAAATCTTGAAGATATGAGTAATGCCTGTACAGTAGCCGAGCGAATTTTAAGAGAACTCAATACACCTTTAAATATAGACAAATACGAAATATTCACCAATGCCAGCATTGGCATAGTCGCCAGTTCCTCAAATTACGAACGAGCAGAAGATTTACTCCGCGACGCTGACATTGCTATGTACCGTGCCAAATCATATGGGAGAGGATGTTATCAGATATTCGATACAGGTATGCACCTGCAAATACTAGCTCTCTCCCAATTAGAAAACGACCTGCGACGAGCTATCGAACGGCAAGAATTTCGGTTATACTACCAACCGATCGTATCGCTGGTAACTAACAAAATTGTCGGTTTTGAAGCGCTGGTACGCTGGCAGCATCCTCAACGCGGCTTACTTGCACCGGCAGAATTTATACTGCTGGCCCAAGAAACAGGGTTGCTGGTGCAAATAGACTGGTGGGTGCTGCGGGAGGCGTGTCGTCAAATGCGAACATGGCAAAAGCAAATACCCACTACGTCATCTTTGACAGTCAGCGTTAATTTTTGTAGCAAACAATTCGGGCAATCAAATTTGATCGAGCAAATTGACCAAATTCTGCGGGATACTGGTTTGGATGCACGCAGTTTAAAGGTGGAAATTACAGAAAGCGCTATCATTGAAAATGCTGAATCTGCGGCTGCCATATTTTCGCAACTGAGAGCTTTGGGAATTCAGTTGTGTATTGATGACTTTGGCACCGGTTATTCATCTCTTAGTTACTTGCATCGCTTTCCAGTAAATACTCTCAAGATCGATCGATCTTTTGTGAACAGAATGAGTGAAGATAGCGAAAGTTTAGAAATTGTCCGAACCATCGTTATGCTAGCGCATAACCTGGCTATGGATGTAATTGCAGAGGGGGTGGAAATGGCAGAACAACTGGCAAAACTCAGAGAGTTAAAATGCGAATGCGGACAAGGTTATTTCTTTTCTAGGCCGTTACCATCAGAACAGGCAGAAATGTCGATCGCGATCGAACAACAGTAAAACATGGATATCTTCACTGCATTACCGATAATTGTGTTTTTCTTCATGCTGGGGGCGTCTGTGGGCAGCTTCCTCAATGTTGTAGTTTACAGGTTGCCCGCAGGTTTATCTCTACTGTTTCCTCCCTCTCGCTGTCCGCAGTGCCTCAATAAGTTAAAAGCCTACGACAATGTACCGATTTTTGGCTGGATATGGTTGCGGGGACGCTGTAGATACTGCCGAAATTCCATTTCGATACGCTATCCCTTAGTGGAAGCAGCAACCGCCATTTTATTTTTGTTGGTTTTGTTTAGATTTGGTTTATCCGGTCAAACGCTTGACTATTGGCAAACTTTCGGGTATTGCGCTTTTTTAAGTTGGCTTTTGGCTTTATCTTTGATTGACCTGGATACCATGACTTTGCCTAATTCTCTCACTCAGTCGGGTTTAGTAACTGGTTTGGTATTTAAAGGCGTTCTCGGTTTTCTGACAGCATACAGTGCAGCAGGTGTTGCCAGCTGGCTTTGGTCAGGTATTGCTGGTGCTGTATTGGGGATATGGCTTTTTGATACGATCGCTGTGGTAGGAAAGCTCGTTTTTCAGCAAGAGGCTATGGGTGGAGGGGATGCCAAATTAGCAGCGATGATGGGCGCTTGGTTAGGTTGGAAATATTTACTGCTGGCTGGATTTTTAGCTTGTGCGATCGGATCTTTTGTCGGTGGAGGTGCGATCGCACTTGGTTTGTTAAGTCGCCGCCAGCTGATGCCTTTTGGCCCTTTCCTGGCAATGGGAGCTGCATTGACTGTTTTTTTCGGGGAAGATATTTTAGCTACGTACCTAAAACTATTTTTTCCATTGATTTGAAGGTTTTATATGCTAAAAAAAACTAACATTTTATATCTGTATAAGAAAGGGAATAAATAACAAAAATAATCTGGAAATTGACAAAAATTAATTGTCGAAAAACCTAGCGAGCGATCCCATCAAAGCTGTGCATCAGATGGCCTTGCCGTCGAGTTGATTTGAGATGTGAAAGGGAATTCTTAGCTAACCTAGCAGTGTATTTATTCAAGTCGTAACCATTCACCCCTTTGTTATCCATCCAATCTCTAAGACATTTATTGCGGATGAACTGTGAAGTACGAATCGCTGAGTCTATAGCTTGATACTGCTCTGGAGTTACGCTGCATTTAAACTCGTAAACAAAAACGATGTATCGACCTCTGACCACGTAAATTTATATTAGTATTGTCTCACTAAAAAGACAATTTTCCAGTCAATCGATCTGTGAATTTTATCGGGATTGACTGACAAAATTCACCCGCCTTATATCCCCACTCTATAGAGGATCGGGGTCTGACGGCGGATTATGATAAAATCAACCTGTGTCTTGGATCGTACTGAAAACCACTCGTACCCGCTGGGAAGCGGAGTTAATGCAGCAAATCCTTGCTGCTCACCAGATCCCAACTCGGATACTCGACTTGGGCATAGCCTCTTATCTAGGTACGGGTAGTCCTGCTGCTTTGCAGGTGCGACCGGAAGATCGTTGGACAGCCCTGCTTCTGCTCAGCCCCCTAGAAGAGGAGCAAGCAGGGGAAGAGATGTGATCTAATCCCCATTTCTCAGGACAAGTCCGGATATTAAGGCATTTAAACTATGTACGCCATCAAACTCGAACTCAAGTTGAATAACGCTGAACGCACTTTAATGGCGCAACACGCTGGCTTTTCGAGGTTTGTCTACAACTACGGGCTAGCCCTATACAAGCAAGTGATGGATATCAAAGGAGGTGTAACCAAAAAGATTTCAACCATCCGCCAAGTCTTAACCAACCTGACTAAAAAGAAGCCTGAATATGCTTGGATGAATCAACTTTCATCTCGCGTTTATCAAAATGCTTTCATTGCCTTGAAAAACGGGCTGACTCGATTCTTTAAAGGGTTAGGGAAGTTCCCAGTTTTCAAGCGCAAAAAAGACAGAGATTCCTTCACGGTTGATTCATGCAATGGGTTAGTCACGGTTAGCGTTGGTAACTTCATCAAAATTCCCACACTAGGGACATTTAGACTGTATGAACCAGTCCCCTTCACAATAGCCAGCCAAACTTTCACGGTGTCCCGCCACGCTGATAAATGGTATGTGTCGTTTGCTGAAAAAGTACCTCCCTTGTTTCATAAAGTGGAGAAAGTCGGTATCGATCTGGGTGTGAAGACATTCGCCACATTCAGCGACGGGACAACTATAGAAGCCCCTGCATCTATAAAGCAAGTGAAAATCAAGCTAGCTAAATTGCAGTGGCGCAATCGGAACAAACAACTGGGAAACAAAAAGGCAGGAATACCCACGTCTAACAATGCCAATAAGTACTACAGACAAGTTGCCAAGCTTCACGCCAAGATTACTAATATTCGACGCGATTTCTTGCAGAAGCTAACAACGAAAATTAGCCAAAAGTATCACTGTATTCGGATTGAAGATTTGAACATTAGTGGCATGATGGCTAACTCCAAACTAGCTGATGCTATCAGTAACTTAGGTTTGTACGAGTTGCGGCGGCAACTGACCTACAAGCAATCCATGTTTAGCACAGTTGTTGAGTTGGTAAACCGTTGGTTCCCTTCATCTAAGACCTGTTCGGAATGTGGACACATTCAACCAATGAAGCTAAGCGATAGGGTATTCCATTGCCAGGGGTGCGGCTCGATTAAGTGTCGCGATTTCAACGCCTCACTGAATTTGGAATATGCACCCCCCGACAAAGTACGGAGGGCTTCTCCGGAACTTAACGACTGTGGACAGTCAGCTGCCGACAGCCCTGGACGAAGCAGTAAGTAAACTTCAATTTCCGGTTAGATCCGGATTTGTATCAGTTTTATGGAGCAGGACAGTTGATTTATCCTACTGAGTTGGCACCCAAAAGCGATTAACGATTAGCAATTAGCAATTAACAATTAGCTAAGTTAAAAGGAATTTAGAGTTTTCATGTCTTTGTTTGATTGGTTTGCAAATAGAAAAAAATCCAGTCCTATCAGTCCGGAACGGCAAGAGCGAGAGATTGCTGATGGACTTTGGACGAAATGCGAAGCTTGTGGCGTGATGGCATATACCAAAGACCTGCAAGCCAATCAGATGGTTTGCCGGGAGTGCGACCATCATATGCGTGTCTACAGCAACGAACGCATCCATCAGCTGGTAGATACTAATACTTGGGAGCCGATGGACGAGGAATTATACCCAGGCGATCCGTTACAGTTTCGCGATCGCAAATCTTACCGCGATCGTCTGCGCGAAACCCAAGAAAAAACTGACCTTTCCGATGCCGTTCAAACAGGTCTGGGTAAAATTGAAGGCAGCCCAGCCGCACTCGGCGTCATGGACTTTCGCTTCATGGGTGGCAGTATGGGTTCTGTGGTGGGAGAAAAGCTCACCCGTTTAGTAGAAAAAGCTACGCAGCAAGGTTTACCGCTCATTATCGTTTGTGCTTCTGGCGGAGCCAGAATGCAGGAAGGAATGCTCAGCTTGATGCAGATGGCCAAAATTTCAGGAGCCCTGCAACGTCATCAAGAAGCTCGACTGCTTTATGTCCCGGTGCTGACTCACCCGACCACAGGAGGCGTTACTGCGAGTTTTGCTATGCTGGGAGACATTATTCTAGCAGAACCAAAAGCGACGATCGCGTTCGCCGGACGGCGTGTCATCGAGCAAACCCTCAGAGAAAAGCTGCCAGACGATTTTCAAACAGCAGAATATCTCCTACAGCACGGCTTCGTTGATGCCATTGTGTCGAGAACTCGACTTAAGTCAACCCTAGCGCAGCTGATTCACCTGCACCAACCGGCTGCAAAAATAAGTCATCTAATGCCGCTCTCAGAATCAAACGGTTCGGCATTCATAATTCCGAGCGAGGGTAAAGAGGAGCTGGGAGCGAGGGAGTAGCCGCTAGAAAGTGAAAAATTAAAAGTTAAAAGTCGAAATTCCTCGCTTTCGCTCTCCTTCTTTCCTAGCCCCCAGCCCCTAGCCCCTAGCCC
>NZ_JACJUP010000830.1:0-3278 GCF_014748295.1 Planktothrix sp. FACHB-1355
GTCTGGAATCAATACACCATTCGGGTAATAGCTGAAGGAAAAAAAGATTTCTCATCTACCAGTTCAAGTGAAAACTCATTCCTGAAAATTCAAAGTTCCTTACGCGACTCAGTACGCAGCCAGTTGCAGAAGCAGGGAATCAATACAATGGTTTACTATCCCCTGCCACTGCATCTCCAGCCCGTGTACGAAAGTTTGGGATACCAACCCGGTCAATTGCCAGCTGTAGAGCAGGCTTGTGCTGAAGTTTTGTCTTTGCCGATTTTTCCTGAATTGTCTTTAGCGCAGCAAGAACAGGTGGTTTACGGTTTGAAAGATGTTTTGGCCGAAACAATGTTTGCTGAGACTTCCCAAGGCTTATGGGCTATGGCGTCGGCGAGAGAAAACTGATGGGTTGTTGACAAAAAACCCGGTTTTTATCAAAAACCGGGTTTGTCGAACTCCTCAAAACAGGGGACTGCGGACTACTAAACTGAAACGCGGGAGCGATTCACCGTCGCCAATGCTTCTACCAAACTGCGGACAGCAGCCACCATAGCGATTTCGCTGTTCAAGCGGTTGACAGCTGAGCCAACGCCGACACCGGCAGCACCTGCGGCAATGGCTAGGGGTGCTGTGACGCTGGATATTCCAGAAGCGCAAAGCACCGGCACGGAAACTGCACGGGAAATTTCATAGGCTGCGGCTAGGGTGGGAGCTGCTTTTTCGATCGTTCCCAATGTTCCGGCATGAGTTGGGGTGGCACTTACTCCACCTTCTGTCTGGATGATATCGGCACCGGCTTTGACTAGGGCTTCTGCCAATTGTACTTGTTCGGACAGTTGAAGAATATGAGGAACGGTCACCGATAAGGTAATCTGGGGAAGGAGCGATCGCGTAGTTTGTGTAATTTCCAATACTTCAGCTGCTTCAAATCGACGCCCTTGCGCGTAGAAACTATCGAAGTTACCAATTTCGATGAGGTCGGCACCAGCTGCTACAGCTGGGACAAATAGCTGGGGTTCGACTGCGGAAACGCAGATTGGCAGATCGGTCAGTTCGCGGCACATCCTCACCAAGTTCGCATCGGCAGCAATATCTACAAAGGTCGCACCACCTTTGTCTGCTGCTTTCACGGTCGCAGCTACTCGTGCGGGATCGAAATTATTCAAGCCGCTAATAATTTTGAGGGCGCGGCCTTGTTCAAAAGCACGCTGTAGTGTGGTATGAATTGTCATGCTGTATGTAACTCCCACTCAAAAATAAGTCAGGATTATTTTTGCACTCACTGAGGTCAGAAACCAGAGCGTCGAAAAAGTCAAAAGAAAGGGGCTAGGGGTTAGGGGTTAGGGGCTAGGGAAGAGAGGAAAGGGAGAGGGAAGAGGAGAAATATTAATTCTTCTGCTCCCCCGCTCCCCCGCTCCACCACTCCCCCACTCCCTGAAGGATATGGTGTCGATCGTTAAAAAATTTTACTTTCTTGGCGTCGTCCTGGTGTAGCAGAATGCAATTCTTAACTGCATTATATGGTTAATCTCTAAGTAGTGTTCTCTGTTTGTGGAGCTAAAGGACACCAGCAATATGTTTGGAGAAGTGTACAAATCTTGCTAATAAACGTTACAATTATTAATATTTCTACCCAGAAAGTGCCATGAAGACCGCTCAGACTTCTACAGATCTTGTGCGTACCTACCTGCGTGAAATAGGTCGGGTTCCCTTGCTCACCCACGAGCAGGAGATCTTGTATGGCAAACAAGTACAGCGTTGGGCAGCATTGCAAGCTCAGAGAGAGGTGCTGGCAGCTGAGTTAGGCCAAGAACCTACTCCAGCTGAGTGGGCGCAACAATGTGGGCTGTCCGAAGCAGAACTCGATCGGCAGATTAAAGAAGGTGAAAACGCTAAGCGCAAAATGGTTGAAGCTAATTTGCGACTGGTAGTGTCGGTAGCCAAGAAGTACATCAAGCGCAATGTTGACTTGTTGGATCTAATTCAGGAAGGCAGCATCGGTATGCAGCGAGGGGTTGAAAAATTTGACCCGACTAAAGGATATCGGTTTTCTACTTATGCCTATTGGTGGATTCGTCAGGCAATCACTCGTGCTATAGCTGAAAAAGGGCGCACGATTAGGCTGCCGATCCACATTACGGAGAAGCTAAATAAAATAAAAAAAGTTCAGCGTCAACTGTCTCAACAGTTAGGACGCGCTGCGACTGCTGCGGAATTGGCCAAGGAGTTGGAATTAGACCCGAAGCACGTCCGGGAGTACCTGGAAAAGGCACGTCAGCCTTTGTCCCTAGATTTGCGGGTGGGAGATAACCAAGATACGGAGCTGGGAGAACTGTTAGAGGATACTGGCGCTTCTCCGGAGGAATTTGCCATCCAGTCTGCTCTTCAGACAGATTTAGAAAAGCTGATGGCGGATCTAACACCTCAACAAAGGCAGGTGTTGGCGATGCGATTTGGTCTGGAAGACGGACAAGCTTTAACGCTGGCAAAGATTGGCGATCTCCTCAACATTAGCCGGGAAAGAGTACGGCAAATCGAAAGAGAAGCATTGAGCAAGCTTCGCAAGCGCAAAGGAGATATAGATGAATTTATCGCCAGTTAGGAACTTGTCATTCACAATCAGAAGAGGTAAATAGAGATATAGCTGTCGCCAATGTTAGGTAGGGGTGGAAAAACCGGAATTTGTGGTTCGGTTAAAGCGACTTCACTGTCAAGAGCGAACTGCTAAATTAGTCTTCAGAAGCAATTAATAATCTGCATCCGAATTTTTGAATAACAAGCTGCTGTTAGCTAGTCAAATAAAAAGCTCCCAACTGCTACAGAGGTAAAAAGTGAACAAATCATCCAGTCAAGGCCCAGAGTTGTTTGGCAATGAGTCGGAGTCAGGTCACAATTGGCTCTGGCAGTATGTCCAGTCTATGAGTCCAGAAACTATGGCACAGCTTTCCAGACCATCTTCCGGAGATGTATATCAAGTGATGGAACGGAATATTATCGGTCTGTTGGGTAACTTACCGTCAGAACATTTTGGGGTGACGATTACTACGAGTCGGGAACATCTCGGTCGGCTGTTGGCTTCGGCGATGATTAGTGGATATTTTCTCCGAAATGCAGAGCAGCGTATGGCTTTTGAAAGATCTTTCTCGGCGGCTGAAGCCAATGCTTCAGAAGCTGAGTAGTAAGTTGGTTTCAGATTGGCACGCGGATATTCGCGATCTGGCCATAATCAACCGATCGGCGGGCTGTGAAATAGCTCTGCCGATTATTTTGATTGGGAAACAAATTTTTAATAG
>NZ_JACJUP010000831.1:0-3272 GCF_014748295.1 Planktothrix sp. FACHB-1355
TCTAACTCAATTAGTTAATTCGCCAAATCCAGATGAATTCGAGCCAATTTTACCGTTATTAGGTACATTAACTGCAACAGTTGATGACATTGGCGAAAACCACGATCGCTATATCGGTAGTTCTTTACAACAGGAAATTGCTAGTGTAGAATAAAGTATTTATAGATATTTCTGGATAGGATGAATTATTTTAACGCCAGAATGTTATAATCAAAAATCACAATTGATTTGTTAAAACACAAAGCAACAAATACTAAATAGCAACTAATTAACTAACGTGAATCTACCACCGATCGATCGCGCTCACCAAAACCCAAACAAAATCGCCATTGTCGCCACTGAAGGAGCATTTACATATCATAATTTGCTCCAAACTTCTGCTCAAATCGCTACCAAACTTCTGGAAAATATCCCAGATTTACAAGAACAGCGCGTTGCTTTTCTGATTCCTTCGGGATTTCAGTATGTCGCTACACAATGGGGGATTTGGCGTGCGGGTGGGATAGCTGTCCCTTTGTGTGTTTCCCATCCCCGACCTGAGTTAGAGTATGTAATTGCAGACTCAGGCGCTGCAATTATCATCGCACATCCAGATTTTGAGGCTGTATTGCGTCCGATTGCGGAAGAAAGAAATTTACGATTTATCCTCACTTCGGAAACTCTCCCGTCAGAAGTTGCTTTACTCCCAGAAATCGATCTTACCAGACGATCGTTAATCCTTTATACTAGCGGTACAACTGGAAAACCAAAGGGTGTTGTTACCACACATGAAAATATTCAAGCGCAAGTAACTAGCTTAGTTTCTGCTTGGGAATGGACATCAAACGATCGCATTTTGCACGTCTTACCGCTGCATCATATTCACGGCATTATTAACGTGCTAACTTGCGCCTTGTGGAGTGGCGCTGAGTGCCATATGCTGTCCAAATTTGATGCAGAAATAGTTGGCGATCGCATAATTCGCGGTGACTTAACTTTATTTATGGCTGTCCCCACAATTTATGTCAAGTTAATTACCGCTTGGGAAAATGCAGATCGCGATCGGCAACAAAAAATTTCCGCCGGCTGTGCTAAAATGCGTCTGATGGTTTCAGGCTCCGCAGCTTTACCCGTCCGAGTATTAGAAAAATGGCAAAATATTAGCGGTCACTTTCTGCTGGAACGCTACGGAATGACCGAAATTGGCATGGCTTTATCTAACGCTTTGCACGGTGAAAGATTCGCGGGATATGTAGGCAAACCTTTGCCGCAAGTAGAAGTTAGATTAGTAGATGAAAACGGAGAATTAGTCACTCCGGGAACACCGGGAGAACTCCAAGTCAAAGGTGCAGGAGTTTTTCGAGAATATTGGCAAAAACCGTCAGCAACAGCCAAAGCATTTCGCGATAGTTGGTTTTGTACTGGCGATTTGGCAGTAGTGGAAAATGATAACTATCGCATTCTGGGACGGATTAGCGTCGATATTATCAAAACTGGCGGTTATAAAGTTTCGGCTTTGGAAATTGAAGAAATGCTGCGAACTCATCCAGATATTCAAGATTGTGCAGTTGTTGGTGTTGCAGATGCAGAATGGGGAGAGAGAGTTTGTGCAGCTTTGGTATTAAAATCGGGAAGTAATTTAACTTTAGAAACTCTCAGAAGTTGGGCAAAAGAGCGATTGGCTACCTACAAAGTTCCTACCAAAATTCAAGTTGTGGAAGAGTTACCTCGCAACGCGATGGGAAAAGTGACGAAGCCGAACGTGGCGAAGCTATTTGATGCTATTTGATATAGTTTCCGGTACGCTACAGGACAGGATTTTATCGCACCGTCAGCAGGACTCGATCGTCAAAAATTTGCCAAATTACCAAAGATAATTTGTTTGAATAACAAGTAATGCTACCATTTCATCATTGGCAAAGGATTTCGCCGATAGGTCAATAATTCTGCCTTCGCCAGATTAAACAGAATTTGATGAAATCCTAAGTTCGGAAATGTATCTAAAACTTTCTGAATATCATGCTTCGATAACCCAAAGGATCTGATACCCTTTGATACATCAACCCAGTCCGCTTTTCTAAATACTTCAACTAAAGGATACTCACTATTTCTATATTTTGTAATTTGATGGTGTCGCTCTATCATCAACTCAATTTCATTTGACCACTGTTCTTGGCTATTCTCCTTCAAATATTTTTTGGCCAACTTTACAGAAGGAGCTAAATAATCGACTGTCTTGTCTGTCCATATTCCCAGGTCGTGAAAACAACCAGCAACGATCGACTTTTCTCGATCGTCTGGGGTACATTGATGTAGCATCAGGCAGAAATTAACGACTCGATAGACATGGTTTTTATAGGGTTGATAGTTACTTCCCATCGTTTCCTGCCACGGAGCGAGGATTTTTTCTAACAAAGGGATGTCTGCGAGAATTTCCATTAAATTTACGGCACTGAGTATGGTAGAAACCGCTTTGAGGTGTCCGGTACGCTACCGGACAGGATTTTATCGCACTGCGAGCAGGACTCGATCGTCAAAAATTTGCCAAATTACACCAACTTCCCGGAAACCGGCATCGCGCAGTCCAGCTTCGTGTAAGTCGAGAATTGGTTCGTAATCAGTATATCGCTCTCCAAAACGGCGATCGCGCTCTTGGAGCAATTCTTTCAATTCTGGCTCTTGAGCTAGTGCTTGCCACCAACTGTTCCAGTCTTCCACACCTCGTTCCTGAAAAGCTTGCTTCTCCTGACGCGCACTCAAAGTTTTCGATATCTGCCGAAAAGTTCCCAAGTGAAAGGGAAAAGGCATAATATCACCGTTGAGAAAGACGCCACCCAGACGGATTAACTGCGCCAACTGTTTGTAAACTTGCAGTAAGCGATGAGGAGGTAACCAGTGCAGCGCCGTTGTCGTCAGCACCGCATCTACTTGCGTTTGTGCGATCGCTTCCATCCAATTATCTGCCATCAGATCCGCTTCCACCCAACGCAGACGACCGTTCGCATCGCCCAAAGCGCCTTGACCGATCGCTAAAAGTACGGGATCTATATCTACAGCGACACATCTAGCTTTTGGGAAGCGTTTCAGAAGACGCTGACTGATAGCCCCCGGCCCGCAAGCTAAATCGAGAGCCACAAATTCAGCAGGCATTTGCAGCTCGATCGCATCTAACATTGCCTGAAAACGCGCTTCCCGATGCGGTATATAACCTGTTTGCTGTGCGTCCCAACGTTGCAGCCAACTTTGCCAGTCAATTTTCGATTTGATATTTTGCATAAGATCGGAAGAGCACA
>NZ_JACJUP010000832.1:0-3271 GCF_014748295.1 Planktothrix sp. FACHB-1355
ACAAAATCAATCAAATACATCCACTTCCAAAAGTTTACCAGTCTCCTATACAGACGTAGAAGCTGGTGCAGTTACGGCATCTGATGCCAAAATCGGGGTAATTATTACTGGTGGTAATGTTTCCCTCACTCATTTGCCCTTGCTATATAATAAAATGAGTAAATTTAATGAGTAACGCAGTGAGCAACGAATTAGAAAATCAGATCATCTCAAATATTGACGATTTAAAAAGTCAACCAGAGGCGCAAAGCATTATCGAGCTTTCCGATACTGAGTCTATCCATTATGATGGCAGACATTACGATCTAATCTACGATAATTTTTACCCATTCTCTAACTTAGCCAAGATAGACATTCCTTTTTGGACTGACATGGTTAGTCAGTATGGCGAACCTGTCTTAGAACTATGTTGCGGTACGGGGAGAATCGCTTTTCCGTTAGCGGAAAAAGGTTTGCAAGTGACGGGTATTGATATTTCTGACTCTATGCTGGGGGAAGCTAGAAAGAAATCTGACCGAGTAGAATGGATAAAAGCTGATGTCTGCGATTTCGATTTGGGCAAGCAGTTTTCGTTAATTATATTTTCCTTAAACTCAATCTACCATCTTTTAAGGATAGAAGATTTGGAATCCTGTTTTAATTGCGTGAAGAAACATTTAAAGCCGGACGGGAAATTTATTATAGATATGCTTAACTATTATACGAAACCGACTATAGAGGCGATGTGGTCTCCATTGCCAACCCTATATTCTGTATATCCCGATCCAGATGGAAGAGGAACAATGGTGGTAACTGTTGTTAACGAGTTGGATGTGAGCGCACAAATCGCCAAGAGTAAGTTATTTTTCCGCTTAATAGAGCAGAAAAAGGAATTTGTGGAAGAAACAAAACTGCGGCTTTATCACCCGAACGAGATGGGGAACTTGCTTAAGTATAATGGATTTATAATTGAAACTCAGTTGGGAGGTTACGATAAGGCAGCTTTCACATCAGGAGCGCCAAATTATATAGCAATCTGTAAATTAGGGCAGTGAGGATAATTAACATCCAGGTAATTTATGGAATCGATCGCATTAGTAGCAAACGACCTGTGGAAATTTTACGGCACTCGCCCAGTCGTGCAAAACGTTAATTTTACGCTTAAATCTGGAGAAATTCTCGGAGTTTTAGGGCCGAATGGAGCTGGAAAAACCACAACGGTGGGGATGCTTTACGGAGGGGTGATTCCCAGTCGAGGATTTGTGCAGTTGGGAGACTTGCAAGTACACCTTCAGGGTCGCCAAGCTCGCTATTTCATGGGAATTGTAACTCAAGAAGATAATTTAGATCCGGAATTCACAGTTAAAGAGAATTTGATTCACTTTGCTCATCATTATCGCCTCACGGGTAAAGCGGCGCGGCATCAGGTGGGAGAATTACTCGATCGAATGGGATTGCAAGATTATGCAAATTATAAAATTGATGAACTTTCTGGAGGATGGAAGCGGCGAGTAGTTTTAGCGCGTGCGATAATTAATAAACCTCATGTAGTGTTTTTAGACGAACCGACTACGGGGTTAGACCCAGATGCAAGGCAAGAATTTTGGAAACTGGTGAGTCAATTGAAACAAAATGGCTGTGCAGTTTTATTGACTACTCATTATATGGACGAAGCGCAACGATTGTGCGATCGTCTCCTGCTGCTTCAGGAAGGTCAAGTAATTGATTCTGGCACTCCCACCGAACTGATTTCGCGCATAGTAGGTCAAGAAATTGTCGAAATTGAAGGCGTTGCCGAATCAATCCTGCAACAACTTGCAAAACAAACAGGAACTTGGTGTCGTCCTTTCAGTAGCGGATATTTGTTGACCTTACCGCCTGAAAATCCCAATTTGTTGTGGGAGGAACTCGTCGCCAAACAGCCAACCTCCCTCACGCGGCGACGAGCTAATTTAGAAGATGTCTTTTTACGCCTAACTGGTAGGTCTTTAAATGAAGTTTAAATCGAGCATCACACTTTGGGGAATCTATTCAGTTTGGCATCGCCACGCTAAAGTTTATCAAAAGACTTGGCTGGTTAACTGTCTTCCTCCTATGTTAGAACCGATCGTTTACTTGCTAGCTTTTGGTTATGGCTTAACGCCGCTACTGGGAGAGATTACTTATGCGGGTAAAACTGTCGATTACATGACGTTTATTGCACCGGGAATGATTGCGATCGGAGTGATTTTCCAATCATATTCTGAAGGAGCTTTCGGCAGCTTTGTTCGTTTGAATTTCCAAAAAACTTGGCAAGCGTTGCTAACAGCACCGCTGACTTTTGCAGAAGTGTTCTGCGGCGACTGGCTTTGGGCGGCGACTCGCGGCGCAATTACCGGAGTTGTGACGGGTATTGTAGAAGTTTTGTTGGGGTTTTTCTCTGGCTGGAATTTGTTATTATCTTTACCGTTAATTTGCTTGGGCAGTCTGCTCTTTGCGGCGATGGGACTGCTCACAGCTGGTGTTATGCGAACGATCGATCACATAAACGTGCCAATTTACTTATTAATTGTACCAATGTACACTATCTGCGGCACCTTTTTTCCCCGCGAAACTCTACCACCTTTATTGAGTAAAGTCGCTAGTTTTCTTCCTCTTTCTCCGTTGGTAGATTTGTTGCGTTGGGAGTTAGCAATCCCGCAGTATTGGTTAATACAATTGCTATGGATGGTGCTGTTAACTGGAGTTTTTACGTGGATGGCTTGGCGGCAGATTTATCCTCAGCTATTCCGCTAGAGAACCGTTAATAGGGGCTATGTCAAAGGAGAACAGAATGTCTGAGAACCAAATTGAAAGCATTTACAACTTTTTCAAAGTATCGGCAAAAGTGGCAACGGCGGGACAGCCGACCGAAGCGCAGTTAGGTGTTATTAAAGATGCTGGATATCAACTTATAGTGAATTTAGCCTTACCCGAATCACCCAAAGCCTTGCCAAACGAGCAAGCACTCGTTGAAAATTTGGGAATGGAATACGTACACATCCCAGTAGTTTGGGAAAATCCTACTCTTGAGGATATCAGTCAATTTTTTAGCGTCATGGAAGCGAATGCGAACAAATCGGTGTTTGTTCACTGCGCTGCCAATATGAGAGTTTCATCTTTTATCTATTTATACAGATTGCTTCATCAAGGGGTAGATGAAGAAACTGCCAAAAATGATTTACATAGAATTTGGGTTCCCAATCAGAAATGGCAGGCATTTATTGAACAGGTAATCGATCGATATCAGCGGTGAAAGCTTGGGCGATCGCAC
>NZ_JACJUP010000833.1:0-3224 GCF_014748295.1 Planktothrix sp. FACHB-1355
TAAGCTTGTGTTATATTATTTGAAATAAAAACTTTCTTACTTTTAACACAGAAATGAATAATACTAACAAGAACAAGAAAAACTTGGTACTGGGATTCGTAAAAACTTATGAATTTGAGCAAATCAAACCTTTCGTCATTTCACTCAAGAATACGGGCTATCAAGGAGATATCTGTTTGGTTTACTGCGATTTAAGCCAAAGAACTATTGACTTACTTCAAGAACAGGGCGTCCAAATGTATCCCTTTAAAGAGTTTTACATAAATCTGCCCTATTACATCGGCCAAGGCGGAAAGCTCAAACAGAATAAAAAAATTTATCCCTATCTTTTACTGAATATTTATCCTTTCAATAGATTGTATACTTGGCTGTTAAGAGGAGCGAGTAAGTTAGCTAAAGAAAACGAAGATTTAATCAAGGCTCACGTAGCTCAATATTTTCTAAACGTCCCGTCATGTAATAGATATGCGATTTACTACTTATATTTATCTAAATACGGAGAAAAGTACGCTAATGTGATGCTGTCAGATGTAAGGGATGTCGTGTTTCAAGGCGACCCCTTTGACTTTGAGTTTGAGGATGGTAGCTTGAATTGCTTTCTGGAGGAGGGAGAAAAAACGATCGGTGATAGCGAAGGGAACGCACAGTGGATTAGGGAAGGGTTTGGGGAAGATGCGCTTCCCAAGATCGCAGATAAAAGTATTTCCTGTTCCGGCACAACAATTGGCAGCATAGATGCTATAATGGCTTACCTAAAAGCAATGATAGATGCCTTTGTGCAACTGAAATATCATTCTTGGGGAATCGATCAGGGCGTGCATAACTACATCATTTACCAAGGCTTAGTTAAGAAAGTGAAATTTTACAATAATTTTCGCGGGCCGATCTTAACCATGCACTATACCAATGAGGAAAAACTACAGTTTGACAGCAACGGATATTTAAGGAACGACGATGGCAGCCCGATCAAGGTTTTGCATCAGTACGATCGCCTCTCACCAGAAGTCAGAAACAAAATAGCCGTATATCGAAAAAGCGAATGTACTGTTTGAGTGAGAGCGAAACTTCCGTGCTGGTGTGAGTGCAGTCGAAAATTGTCGGCTAACTTTGTTGATACTCCACAATAATATTCAGTAAATTATGGCGCTATTGAAACATTTTCGATGGGCTGTCATTCCGATTTGTCTTGGCGTTATCACTACCTGTGCCGCCAGCAACCCGCAGCCTCAAACTCAACCGAGTGCGATCGCACAAGCAAAGTATACTACCGGGCAGAATGGCTATCGCTGGGCTAACGTCTCCATCGGCGGCGGCGGTTTTGTCACCGGAGTCTATCCCCATCCGCTACAGCAAGATCTCGTTTATATTCGCACCGATGTAGGCGGCTTTTATCGTTGGAATCCCACAGATAAAAGCTGGATGCAATTAAATAACAGCTTTCCCGTATCCAAAGAAAACTACTACGGCGGAGAAGCACTAGCAGTCGATCCCAACAATCCGAATACAGTCTACATAGCAGCGGGGAAATACCCGAAGTTGCCGCTAAAAGGGACAATCTTTAAGTCCGCCGATGCCGGAAAAACCTGGACTAAACTGAACATAGACTTAGCAATGGGGGGTAACGAAGATCATCGATGGGCAGGAATAAGATTAGCTGTAAACCCCGCTAACTCAAACATTATCTTTTTTGGTTCGCGATACGATGGGCTGTGGAAGTCCGCCGATGCTGGTGCGACATGGGCTAAAGTTACCTCGTTTTCGCCATCTCTGACAGAAGGTGTTGGCATTTTGGGGATTGTGTTTGATAAGCGATCGCCCGGATTGGTCTACGCTAATGTTTATGGAGACGGAATCTATAAATCTACCGATACGGGGGTTACTTGGCAAAAAATCGAGGGCAGCCCAAAGCAAGGACAGCGAATCGCAGTTGCTAACAACGGTATTTTATACGTAACTCATCAATCTGGAGTTACTAAATATAACAATGGCACTTGGAATAACATTACTCCCAACAGCAAAGAAGCTTCCTTTAATGCTTTAGCTGTCAACCCCAGCAATCCCAACGTTGTCATCGTCGCTTTGGGTCAGTCAGTATCTACGAAAATCTATAGAACCTCAGATGGCGGAACTTCATGGACAGAGATGAAAGTATCTCTCAAGCACACCGTTCCTTGGTGGGACGACTATATGTTTTCCGTGTGGACATCTGCGATCGAATTTGACCCAAAAGTCCCCAGCAGAGTATGGTTAACTGACGGCAACGGCATTTGGCAAACTGAAAATATTAATGCCAATCCAGTAATTTGGACAAACTACGAAGCCGGACACGAAGAATTAGTGGTTTTCTCCTTAGCTGCGCCTCCGAAGGGAGGAGTTTTGTTAAGTGGCACAGCAGATCAAGACGGATTTTACCACAATAACGGACTCAATGCTTATCCTTCCACAAGATTGGCAGGGATTTCACAATGGAGTCACACGAATCGGGATACTTTTAGTATTGCCTACAGCGAGAGCGAGCCTTTGCGCGTAGTGCGCGTAGGCGGTGCGAGATGGAATTCAAATTTTACAGGCGCAACTTCCACCGATGGAGGATTGACTTGGCAGAAGTTTCCCTCATTTCCGGCCAACACGATGCCGTTGCGCGTAGCTTTATCTGCTAATAATCCCAATCTCTTCGTCGTCGCCGTCAGCGAAGCTAAAGCTATCCGTACCACTGATGGCGGCGCTTCTTGGAGTGCGGTGTCGGGACTACCCAATGGCCCCAAAGGGCCGTGGTATTGGGGCGAACCTTTAGCCGCAGATAAAGTAGATGGGAATACGTTTTATTACTACAGCGACGGCAAAGTCTATCGCAGTAATGACGGCGGCGCGTCCTTCAGCCTTGTCAACTCATCGGTGCCAAAGAGCGAATGGGTTTTGGATAAGCTCAAAACAGTTCCGGGTGCCAAAGGTGAAGTCTGGCTGAGTCTGGAATGGAACGGTTTATTTCGCTCTACAGATGGCGGCAATACTTTTACTAAGCTACCCTCTGTAGAAAGCGCACGTTTGTTTGCCTTCGGTAAGCCACCGACAGGAAGTACCACTCCCGCACTTTATCTGTATGGAAAAGTTGCAGGCGTGGGAGAAGGTATTTTCCGTTCTCTCGATAAAGGACAAACTTGGACAAGTATCGGTTCGCAGCAGAATCCTATTGGTAATGGCCCTGTGGTTATGGAGGCGAGTTG
>NZ_JACJUP010000834.1:0-3199 GCF_014748295.1 Planktothrix sp. FACHB-1355
ATTAACAACAATTTCTCATCTCAAAGGTATACAAGGGAAAGGTATATTTGCCCGTCCTTGTATTAACAAAGAACTGCTAGTGCAATACCGCGAGGGTTTGATTGTTACCAGCGGATGTCGTGCGGGTGAAGTCCCCCAGATGATTCTGCAAAACAAGCTGCAAGAAGCACGCGATTGCGCCAAATGGTACAAACAAACTTTTGGCGATGATTATTATTTAGAAATTCAAGACCACGGTTATATAGAAGACCGCATGGTTAATGTCGAACTGGTCAAAATTGGCAAAGAACTCGATATTAAAATTGTCGCGACAAACGATTCCCATTTTACATCTTGCTCGGATGTAGAAGCGCACGACGCACTGTTATGTATTAATACTGGGGATCTTTTTGCAGATGAAAATCGCAAGCTGCGATATAGCGGAACGGAATATCTCAAATCAGCAGACGAGATGAAACATCTGTTTCGAGATCATTTGCCGGATGATGTAATTGCAGATGCGATCGCCAATACATTAGAAGTAGCAGAAAAAGTCGATTTTTACCATATTATGGGGGAACCGCGCCTTCCCAATTATCCGGTTCCCAAAGACCACACACCAGACACCTACGTACAGGACAAAGCTTGGGAAGGACTGCTAGAACGCCTCCAAGTTAAAGCCCGTAGCGATGTCAAGCCCGTATACGCAAAACGATTGATGTACGAGCTGAAAATGATTGAACAGATGGGATTTTCTACCTACTTTTTAGTTGTTTGGGATTATATCAATTTTGCCAGAAGCAAAGGTATTCCAGTTGGGCCAGGAAGAGGAAGCGCCGCCGGTTCTCTAGTTGCTTATGCTTTGCGAATTACTAATATTGACCCGGTGCATCACGGCTTATTATTCGAGCGCTTCTTGAATCCGGAACGCAAATCCATGCCTGATATAGATACGGATTTTTGTGTGGAAAGGCGAGATGAAGTAATTGACTATGTTACAGACAGGTATGGCAAAGATAAGGTAGCCCAAATAATCACTTTTAACCGCATGACTTCTAAGGCTGTTTTGAAAGATGTCGCCAGAGTTTTGAATATTGACTATGGCGAATCTGACAAAATGGCTAAATTAATTCCCGTATCGCGAGGTAAACCGGAAAAACTGGCGGTGATGATTTCCGATAAAACGCCGGAACCGAGTTTTAAAGCGGCTTATGAAAATGATCTAGTTAAGCCGAAAGACCGGAATGGGAATGTTAGCGAATTCACTTTTCGCCAGTGGGTGGATATGGCAATTCGCATTGAAGGTACAAACAAAACTTTTGGTGTCCATGCGGCGGGAATTGTCATTTCAGCCGAACCTTTAGATGAGGTTGTCCCGCTACAGCTGAATAACGACGGCGCTGTGATTACCCAGTATTCTATGGAAGAGTTAGAATCGCTGGGTTTGTTAAAAATGGATTTCTTGGGTTTAAAGAACTTGACTACAATCCAAAAGACTTTGGAATTAATTCAGAAAAACCGCAAAATTAAAATCGACCCCGATGCTATCACGCTAGACGAAAGAAAAAATCATGAAATTTTATCAAAGGGGGAGGTTAAGAAGCCTGGTAGTGAGTTTAAAACTACTTATCAGGTTTTGGAAAGAGGGGATTTAGAAGGAATATTTCAGTTGGAATCTTCCGGGATGCGTCAGGTAGTTAAAGACTTGAAGCCATCGAGTATAGAAGATATTTCTTCAATTCTAGCTCTTTATCGTCCGGGGCCATTGGATGCGGGACTGATTCCCAAATTTATCGATCGCAAACACGGTCGAGAAGCAATTGTTTACGAACATCCGCTATTAGAACCTATTCTCGAAGAAACTTATGGCGTGCTTGTTTATCAAGAGCAAATCATGAAAGTTGCTCAAGATTTGGCAGGCTATTCTTTGGGACAAGCCGATATATTGCGCCGCTGTTTAAGTGGATCGACAAAAATAATTGATGCGGCAACTGGCGATTTGGTTACTTTAAGTGAGATAGCTGCCAAACCTGAGTATTGGTTAGGGCGGAAAGTCTTTTCCCTCGATTTGACAACTCAGAAAATTACTCAACAACCGATTATTGAAATTCATAATAACGGCGTGCGGGATGTCTGGGAGATTACTACTAAAACTAACCGTCAAATCAAAGCGACAGACGATCACCTTTTCTATACGCTTTTGGGATGGAAACCTCTCAATAATTTCAAAGTAGGCGATCGCATAGCTTTGACAAAGACAATTCCCATTACTCACACCTCAGAAATTTCAGATGCTCAAATCAAGCTGACTGCGTATTTAATTGGCGATGGACATCTTTCTACTAGACAACCTTCTAGTAGCTATTTCTGCAATAGCGATCCGGAATTGATTGCTGATTTTAATAATTGTGCGGAAGAATTATTTGGCTCACCCGCACCGTTGGATACTCAATTCCATTTGGGTCGCAAGTCTGTAACTTACGCCCGGATTGGTTTTGTTTCGGCTTTTAATCACTGGGTAGACAACCACATAAAACGCGCTCATTCAAGGGATAAAGAAATTCCTGGCTGGGTTTTCTCTTTATCCAAGAATCAGTTACAGCTTTTTTTGGCAACTTTGTGGTCAACTGACGGCAGTTTTGATACTGCGATCGGTCATACAGATTACACATCAACATCAAAAATTTTAGTCAGACAAATTCAACACTTATTACTGCGTTTGGGTATTGTTGCTTTGTTTGACGTTAAAAGAATCACCTATCAAGGTAAGCCTCACGTTTCTTATCGAGCGCAAATCACAGGACGTGAGGATATGCTGAAGTTTTGCGAATTGATTCAACCCTATCTCAGTAGCTATAAACGCCAAAAAGCACAAGCTTGTTATTTGATTGTAAAAGATAAGCTAGCCAATCAATCTAAGCATACAATTCCACCCGAAGTTATTACGCTAATTGCCAACGCTAAAAAAGCTAGTGGCATGACTTGGGAGGAAATTGACTGTGCTGTGGGAGCAACAAAAGGAGCAATGTCTTCTGGTTTGAATTTCCAGAAAACTCCAACTAGAAGTTTATCTCGTCATCGAGTTCGCAATTTTGCGATCGGTTTCCAGCACTCGGAGTTGAGAACGATCGCAGATTCGGAAGTATTTTGGGATGAAATTGTTTCGATTCAATACGCTGGCAAGGAAGAAGTATTCGATCTTACTATTCCGAAAAATCAT
>NZ_JACJUP010000835.1:0-3254 GCF_014748295.1 Planktothrix sp. FACHB-1355
GATATGCCTACGGCACGCTGTGCGAAGGCACTCCTGCAAGTGCCTTAACAAAAGTTCATACAGTGTCGATTACTTTTGTCCGACTACTTATATCAAACCTTACCGTTAGTATCTATGTTTTCTATTGTTGCTGGGCTTTCTAAAGGTGATGCAGCTACTATTCGGACATGGAGATCGACTATTATTTGATTTTTATCAACAGTTATATTAGCTTTTTTTACTAAGAATTTTCCTGCTAAATAATCGCCGGATTCACCTTCATCAGACAACGGAGTTTTATATCCTGCTTCCTCAAGCCATTCGTAAATATTTCTCCAGTTCTCTATCTTTTCATCACTTTTACCTACAAAGGCACGGGAATATGAAGCCAAAGTCAACAAAGCGATCGCAGAAATTAACCTTGCCAAAGATTATTCGCAACAAGTAAAACGACGGATTACCGAGTTGAAGGGTGTCTTTGAATCTGTTAATACTCGTGCTGTTTTAGGTCTTAGACAGCTTGAATCTCAACCTTTTGATTCAAAAAGGGATGCCGAAAAGTTTCAAGAGGTAGGACTTCTGATGAAGGGACTTGTAGAAATTTTGAAAACCCCTGTGTTAAACAGTCAAGGTAAACTGAACTTTGGCACTGTAACTCTGTTAGAGAAATATCGTATTTTACCAAGTAAATAAATATGACAGCCAAAAAAGTTCCTGTAGAAGTGGTTGCACATGGCGTTGTAAAAGGTGCTGCTGTATTCACCAATCCGGCTGAATGCTTGCGCGATATTGTTCTAGCCTACACCGAGTACAAAATAGTTGCAGAGCAAGAGCAAACTAAGCGGCGTGGAATTGAAGCCCGGGAAAAAGCAATAATCGCTCAAATTAACGCTCAACGTGAAGCTCTAATAAAGTATCTCAATCGCTCGTTTGATGAACGTGCCGAAAACTTCCGTTTTCTGTTTGAAAAAGTGGATCGAGCAATAGCAGACGGTAATAACAACCAGTTAACTTTAGCCCTGAATTCAATCACAGAAATAGCGAAGTCTAGCCCATTCAAAGACCTCGCTGATTTGTCATCAGTCAGAGCCGCCCTTGACGATCCAGACCATCAATGGGAGTTTTAATCTGCCATTCTGCAAGCGATCTCCCTTAAGACCCTAGTGCAATATAGGAGCAAAATAAACCCGGTTTCTTAGAGAAACCGGGTTTCTGAATTCAGCGCGATCGCACCTACCCCAATGTCAGCAGCCCTGCCGGAAAATCAGCCATAAGTCGCTTTTTTTCCAGCCAATGTACACCTAACAGAATGTTTGGAAGTTGCTCTCCACCTAAAACTGGAATTATTAACTCTTCTCCATCGAAAATCACAGTTCCCGCATATAGATTGAACCACGCATCGCCACGGGCAGTCTCCATTTCTTCTTGCTGGTGGGCAAAAATTCACCCCAAACTCTCTGCATCTTGGTTATCAATTGCTAGCCAGCCTGTAAAACCTGTATCTAGAAGTGCCTTGACTGTAATAACATCACCATCAGCAGCAATCAAACCAATTTCAAAGATTAACTCTCCTTTCCTATTGAATTCGCCTGAAATCATATTCTACCGCAGGCTCCAGTCTCGTTAATTCTCATCATCACACGCCTAGTACGATCGAAACCGTTTAAAACTTGTTGTTTTTTTTATTGTAAATCAATTCGACAAGAATACGATCGCATCCGTTAGCATCTGCTGAAACCAGGAGCGATTCCTCGTATTCCGCACCCAGACAGAAACCCGGTTTTTTTAAAAAACCGGGTTTCTAAAATCAAAGCGATCGCCTATTTTTACATCTAGGTAAATTAAATATCTACTAACAATAACTGCCACAAATGTCTTGCAGCTTCTGTCTTTTGTTCGTGTCATTATTAAAAGTGATGTAATAACTGCTATGTCCTTAATTACGCCAGTTTTATACCATAGGACTTACGCAGTGACGCTAAATATACTGAGATGGTGCGTTACACTGGCGTTAACACACCCTACCTAAGAGGCTTTGCGTAACTCCTGTACGAGTTTGTGCAAGCGTGACATACAGAACTTCCAGTTAAACTTGAAGTTCTGAGAGTTTCCCTCGCTTAAAGTTATGTATGCCAAGGAGTTACAGGAACGGAGAGGGAGGGATTCGAACCCTCGTTGAGGTTGCCCCCAAACAGCATTTCCAGTGCTGCGCCTTCAACCACTCGGCCACCTCTCCAGGGATGTGCTTTGAAATGTCTTTTGCAGGATTTCTCGCACGGACTCTTATTATAGAGTATGTTGCTCGAAAATTGCAAATGTCTCGATCGCACAAAATTCGCATCCACTATCGCCAGAAAGGAACGCATTATACCATAGAAGTACCGGAAGATCGGTACATCTTACACAGTGGCGAGAATCAAGGCGTCGATCTGCCTTTCTCTTGCCGCAACGGTGCCTGTACCACCTGCGCGGTGCGGGTGCTTTCCGGGGAGATTTATCAGCCAGAGGCGATGGGACTGTCCCAGGAACTCCGCCAGCGGGGGTATGCCCTGTTGTGTGTCAGCTATCCTCGATCCGACTTAGAGGTAGAGACTCAGGATGAAGATGAAGTTTACGAACTGCAATTCGGTCGCTATTTTGGAAAAGGGAAAGTAAAGGCGGGACTGCCTCTCGATGAAGACTGATAGAAGCCAAAAAAGCAGGATTTTCGCTTTTTTCTTTTGCTTATTATTTCTCCTGACAAGTTGCCAGTCCGCAACGACACCCCAAGGAGAGGTAGTTAAGGTTGTGCGAGTGGTGAGCGGACAAACATTGGAAACGATCGATTCGGAAAAGCAACCGCCTTTGATTCAGCAAATCCGCCTGATTGGTATTGAAGCGCCGGACTTGCGGCAACGTCCTTGGGGTACGGCGGCGAAAGAACGCTTGGAAGAATTGATCGGCTCTAAACCGGTTGTGTTGGAATCTGACATCGAAACTAAAGACCAGTACGATCGCGAACTGGCCTATTTGTGGCAAGATGGAGTGCTGTTAAACGAACGGTTACTGGCAGAGGGATATGGACTTTTTGTGTCGCGATCGCTCAACAACAAGTATGATGAACGTCTAGAGAGCGCCCAAGAATTTGCCAGAGTCATGGGTTTGGGTATTTGGAACCCAGAAAAACCGATGCGCCTAACCCCGGCTGAGTTTCGCAATCAATATAGATGATGGAAAATGGAGAATGGTGCATGGGGCATGGGACATCGGAAAATAGAAAAATGTGAAAAATTTCT
>NZ_JACJUP010000836.1:0-3252 GCF_014748295.1 Planktothrix sp. FACHB-1355
CCACCAGAACGATGGGGGGTGGTTCTCGCGGCGAAGTCGGATTTTCTTCTCCAGACGACAACGGGCCCACCAGAACAATGGGGGGTGGTTCTCGCGGCGAAATCGGATTTTCTTCTCCAGACGACAACGCCCCTACCAGAACAATGGCGGGCGGTTCTCGTAGCGAACAACTTCTCAACCCAACCCCTTTAATACCCAGTAGCAATATAGGTAGGACGGGAGCCGAACGACCCACCTTTTTTGTCTACATTCCCCAGACTTCTTACAAGCAAATTTTCTTTAGCTTGTACAGCGAAGACCGCCAGTATCATTTCCAAACCACTTTCGATTTGAACAAAACCGGAGGAGTCATTGCGATTAAGCTTCCGGAAAACGCACCAGCTTTAGAAATCGGCAAAACCTACCAATGGTCGGTGAGTTTTATTCGGTCACAAGAAACGTTGCTTCCAGATTCTTATGCTGTGAGGGGATGGGTGAAGCGGGTTCCGGCTCCAGAAGCTAATGAATCTCTGACTGAGATCCAGTTAGCAGCTCTGTACGGCAAGTCAGGCATCTGGTATGATACCCTGACTATTTTAAGTTCAGCTCGTCTGGCGCGGCCTGAAGATGCTACCGTCAGACAAGAATGGGTGGAACTCTTGGAGCAAGTGGGGCTTAAAGACTTAAGCCAACAGCCTTTGACCGAACAGCTGTAGTCGATGTGGCATCAGATCGGAAAATTGATAAAGCGATGGCAAGGCATCCTTGTCATCGCTCCTACTGTCGCAGTAGCTGTAATTGTCGGCAATGCTACTGGGGCTTTGCAACTATTGGAATGGGTAACTCTCGACCAGTTTTTTCGCCTGCGTCCGCCAGAGGGCGTTGATTCTCGCATCGTTATTGTCACTGTAGACGAAACCGATATTGATGCAGTAGGTCAATGGCCTATGTCCGATCGCACCCTGACGCAACTGTTAAGAAACATTAAAGCTCAGCAGCCTGCGGCGATCGGCTTAGATTTATATCGCGATTTGCCAGTGGAACCGGGACATCAAGAATTGGTGGCCCTCTACAAATCTACCCCAAACTTAATCGGCATTGAGAAAATTACACCAACGACGATCGCGCCGCCACCGATTTTAGCGGAACGCCATCAAGTAGGGGCATCTGACTTAGCTCTCGATGGAGATGGCAAAGTGCGTCGCGCCTTTATGCCCGTGAAAAATTTGCACACTCGCCGAGACCGGCAAGGACTGGGAGTTAAGTTAGCTTTAATGTACCTAAAGTCAAAAAAAATCGAACTAAAAGTTCTCAATCCCAAACAAAACAAAATTGGCTTGGGTCAAGCAGTTTTTCTTCCCTTGCGAGGCGATGAAGGAGGTTATGTAGATCAAGATGCCGGGGGATACCAAGTTTTAATTAACTATCGAGGCGGACTGGAAAATTTTCCCAGCATAGCCATGACGGATGTGTTGAACAACCGCATTCCACCGGATTTAATGCGCGATCGCATCGTTTTCATAGGTGCTACGGCTCCCAGTCTCAACGACCTTTTCCATACGCCCTACAGCAGTACCATATTTAAAGATCCTTCTTATACTCCGGGTGTGGTGATTCATGCCAACTTAGCCAGCCAAATTGTCAGTGCAGCTTTAGAAGGACGCCATTTGTTGCGAGTTTGGGATAGAAGTTTCAATCAAATCTGGATTTTTGTTTGGTCTGGCATCAGTACGATTCTAACTTGGAACATTTTACAGCGGTTTTGGTTGAAAAGAAATGTATTTTTAGGTAGTACAATTTTGAGCATTAGTATTGCAGGTAGCTTGCTATGTGGAATTAGTTATATTGCTTTTTTACAAGGTTGGGTTATCCCCGTATTTTCTCCATTCGTGGCGTTGGGTTCAGCAGCCATTTTAATTAGTAATTATCACAATCAACAACAACTAAAACAAGCTAACGAAAGGTTATTACAAGTCAATCAACAATTAGCTGATTACTCGCGAACCCTAGAATTGAAAGTTAAGGAGAGGACTCAAGAATTAGAGATAGCTAAACAAGCTGCTGATGCGGCAAACCAAGCCAAAAGCGACTTTTTAGCTAGCATGAGCCACGAGTTGCGAACACCTCTAAACGGAATTTTAGGCTACGCGCAAATCTTGCAGCGTTCTAGAACCCTAAGTAAAGAAGACCAAAAGGGCATAAATATTATTTATCAAAGCGGTTCCCATTTACTAAACCTTATTAACGACCTTTTGGATTTAGCTAAAATCGAAGCCCGGAAATTAGAAATCTATGAAAGCGATTTGTATTTGTCGAGTTTTTTGACAACTGTAGCAGAAATTTGCCGTATTAAAGCGGAGCAAAAAGATCTGATTTTTCAGGTAGAGTTTTCACCAGATTTACCTCAACAAGTGCGTGCAGATGAGAAACGTTTAAGACAAGTTTTAATTAATCTGCTGGGCAATGCGATTAAGTTTACTGACGTTGGCTCGGTCACATTCAAAGCGATCGTAGTCGATAGATCTGTCAGTAAGGTAGAAAGACAAACTGTGAAAATTCGCTTCCAAGTTGAAGATACTGGCGTGGGAATGACAAACGAACAGATTGACAAAATCTTTTTACCTTTCGAGCAGGTAGGAGAGAATCGACGCAAAGCAGAAGGAACTGGTTTGGGACTTGCCATCAGTCACAATATCGTCCAAATGATGGGTTCAAAACTAGAAGTATCTTCCGAAGTGGGTGTCGGTAGCGTGTTTAGTTTTGAGTTAAACCTGGAGAAAATATCTGAAAAAATACAAGCGATCGAAGTTACTAAAGCGGAGGCAGTAATTGGTTTTACAGGCAGGCAATCTGCGAAGATATTAGTAGTAGATGACCAAGCCGAAAGCCGCGATATTATCGTCGGTTTTCTCAAACCGATAGGGTTTGACCTGATTGAAGCAAGTAATGGCTCGGAAGGTTTAGAACAAGTTGCGATCGGCAAACCAGATCTAATTATCACAGATTTAGTGATGCCTGTAATGGATGGCTTTGAAATGATTCGGCAAATTAGAACGATCCCAAGTTTTAAAAATACTGAGATTATTGCTATATCCGCTAGTACGTCTTCTAAAAATAAAAAGCAAACATTTTTTGCAGGCAGTAACTATTTTATTTCCAAACCAATTCAGCTCCCAGAGCTTTTAGAAAAACTGAGAAGCAGTCTAGGTGTAAGATGGATAGTCGATCCTAATAAAGCAGACAGCCAAGTGCAAACAGAAGAAGTTCTCAAAA
>NZ_JACJUP010000837.1:0-3249 GCF_014748295.1 Planktothrix sp. FACHB-1355
TGTTACAGCTAGATGTGTGCGATCGCACTCAAGTCGAATCATCTTTACAATCTCTTCCAGAACCTTGGTCTAATATAGATATTTTGATTAACAACGCCGGTCTCAGTCGAGGTTTAAACAAACTTCAAGAAGGCTCATTCCAAGACTGGGAAGAAATGATCGATACTAATATCAAAGGTTTGCTCTACGTCACCCGCTACGTAGTACCGGGAATGATCGATCGCGGTAAAGGTCATGTCGTAAATATCGGTTCGATTGCAGCTTATCAAACTTACCCAGGTGGCAATGTTTACTGCGGTTCCAAAGCAGCAGTACGAGCAATTTCTGAAGGGTTAAAACAAGACCTCTTGGGAACGCCAGTACGAGTTACTTGTGTAGACCCAGGTTTAGTTGAAACGGAATTCAGCGAAGTGAGATTTCACGGCGATACAGAACGAGCGAAAAAAGTTTATCAAGGACTAACACCCCTAACTCCAGATGATGTAGCTGATGTAGTATTTTTCTGCGCCACTAGACCATCTCACGTTAATATCAGCCAAGTCTTGTTAGTACCCACAGACCAAGCCACCACAACTTTAGTTCATCGCCGAAATTAAAAAACTAAAACACCAATTCAGTAACACCATAAACCCACTTTATCAAGTCCGGTAGCATAGTTATTGTATGGTTCAATGTGTAGAAAACGGTAGTTCGTTTCTCCCCTTTCCGCAGGAAATATGTCCCGCTGCGATCGAAACGCTTATATAAGCATAGAAAATATCCTAAAGTGCATTTCTATTCCGCAGCCAAGAGAAGAAATCGGGGGCACACTAAGGATAAACATTGGCCACAGCGTACAGACAAGACCGGAGAGATGACACCACATCCCCCAGTACCGAACTTGTGGATCGAGATGAGAACTCATGATTTGAGAATCTCCCCAATAGTATATTATTGACAGCGAGGATGACGTCCACCATTCTCGCAAATATAACTTATCTGATCGGAATCTAAATTTTTAACCTTGCTGAAATCAACACCCTTAATCCGAGGGCCAGTGGCAATATTTGGGGTTTGAATGAATTGATCTCCTACCACAGGTTGCTTGGGAGCAAGAAAAATAGCTCCCTGAAAATCCGCTCCCTCTAAATTCGCGTCTCGGAAATCCGCCATACTCAAATCGGCATTGCGGAAGCTGGCATTTTGTAGTTGCGTACCGTTAAAATTAGTACCCTTAAGTCGGGTAGAGCCAAGGTTGGCATTTTTGAGTATGGCACGATTGAAATTAGCAACTGAAAGATCTGCTTCTCGCCAATCAGATTCAGTCAAATTGGCCAACTGCAATTGCGCTCCCATTGCACCTACTCTAGTCAAACTAGCGCGATGCAGATTTGCTTGGGATAGATTGGCTTCCGTGAGATCTGCACCTGTTAAACTAGCCTTTTCTAACACTGCTTTCTCTAAAGAAGCACCAATCAATTTGGCGCTGCCAAGGTTAGCACCTGTTAAGCGTGCCTCAAATAAATTTGCTCGATCTAGAGTGGCGCGAATCAGATTGGCATTTTCTAATGAAACGTAGCTTAAAACCGCACCAGTCAAGTTAGCTTGCCTCAGATCTGTACTGCTCAAATCAGCAATTAAATCATCAAATGTTCCTAAACGATCGTCTTTACCGGCGCTGCTGAAGCGAGTCCCTTGGAAACTGCCGCCAGCTAAGCTCGATCCTTGAAAATTAATTCCGGATACGTCGATTTTGTCCAGTACCAGATCGAAAGGAGCCGCACCTAATGTTTGACCCAGTACTGTTCGACTGAGATCTTTGACCGTACCGGGATTATTTTTGATGCTGAGAATTTTAACGATCGCTTCCTGAGTTGCCCGCAGGCGCAGCTGCACTAACGCTAACGGATTGTTTGAAATTTCCGCATCGGTCAACTCATTTTTTCCTAGCGGCGGTACTAATTTTTTCGATGAGTCTGCTGCTTTTCCTGTTTCTTCTTTTTGAGCTTCGCTAATCAGTAGAGCATCCAACTCTTTAGCTAAAGTCTGATTCAAACGTTGCAATTCTGGCAAAGCATCTAGGCCAATTCTCACTAACACTTGCTGAATTGTTTCGATTACTTTTGGCTCTTTTTCTTGAGCCAGCAAATCAACTAATAACCTGACAACTCGTGGGTCGTCTTCGAGCGCAGCCGCAGCCGAAATTGCTGCTTGTTTCTCTGCCAGCGTCCCGTTGGAATTAGCGCTTATCTGTTTGCTGAGAGCGATAAATAAGTCATTTTTCTGCTGTACCAATATCCAGCGCTCAGCCCGAATTTGAAGATAAATATACGCTCCTACTAAAAGACCTGCCATAACTACCATGCTGAATAGAAACAAGATCAGCACGGTGAAACGAGGGTGTTGACGTACCCACTTGAAGACAGGAAATAATTTCTCCCTCTGTCTTGCGCCTACTTCCCCAGTTGTTGCTGTCACTTTACTCTGCCTCTGAAGCAGCCACCGTGGCGGTGATGCCGGAAAAGAACCGGGTAGAGTTCGATCGTCTTCACCTGCATCGACAACCCTGGTTCCTGCTATTGTGTCATGCAGCGATCGGCCTCGGCGATCGATCTTTGCGCTCAGTCCATCTCCGAGTAAAACCAACCCAACTAACCCCGTCAATACCCCCAAATCTGGATACGCACCGATGTAGCGCCAGATAGCAAAGGCAATTCCCGCCGACAAACCCCATCGACCCAAACCTTCCCGCAACATAACTCTCCCCACACCTGGGGAATGGTCTTCTCCCGTCACTACCCGAACACCAAACCACTGTTTGGGCAGAGTTTGGCCCCTCACTCCCAGTTTGTAAAGTTGCCAGCCAGTCACGAGCAACGGCGTTACCAGCGCCGTCGTCCAAAAGAAGTTGGTCAGGGGTGCGACCTGTCGATTCTTTTGATAAATCGGTAAAGAAAGAGTTTGCGAGATCGTTTCCTGAGTTTTTACCAGCACCGGGTTGAGCGGCACTGCTTCCTGGGCTTGGTGTTCCTTTGCATATAATCCTATGCTGAAGGGAACTGCCCCACTAGCTACAATCAACGAAACTTCTACAACCCAGGCACCGCAGCGACGAACGCCGAGTGGCAGTTTACGAAATCTTTTTTGCCAAGACATCTCGGATGAATTGGTGCCTTTTTTCAGCATGGGGATAACCATCAAATAATTGCTTAAAATTTTAAATTCTCTGTGTATATTTGTTGAGCCTTCGCTATTCGGCTAAATCAAATC
>NZ_JACJUP010000838.1:0-3249 GCF_014748295.1 Planktothrix sp. FACHB-1355
TTTCTTCATCTCTGTGATTTAGTTAAGGCTGAAATGGCTCGAATTTCTGGTAATTATTTAGAGGCGATAACCAATTACGATCGCGCCATATCTGGAGCCAAAGCTAACGAATACATCCAAGAAGAAGCCCTCGCCAACGAACTCGCTGCTAAATTTTACCTGGCTTGGAGTAAAGAGAAAGTTGCCGCAGGCTATATGCAAGAAGCCTACTACTGTTATGCCCGGTGGGGAGCAAAAGCCAAAACTGATGACTTGGAAAAACGCTATCCCGAACTACTTCAACCCATCCTTCAGCAACAAAAACACCACCTAAATCCGCTAGCAACCTTAGCAAAAGTCAGCGGTATTTCACTACATACGGTAACTAGCTCATATAATAGTGGTAGCACGAGTATTTCTGATGCTTTGGATTTTACCTCAGTTCTCAAAGCTGCTCAAGCTATCTCCAGCAGTATTAAACTTGATGAATTACTCAAGCAACTGACTCAAATTATCTTGCAAAACTCTGGTGCAGATCGATGTATCTTGCTGTTCCCTACTGAAAATCAATGGCAAGTGAGAGCTATTACCACACCCGACATTACAGAATTACGCTCGGAATCGATAGATAATTATCCTCATCTTCCTATTGCCCTAATTCAGTATGTCAAAAACACGCGAAAAATGGTTGTGATTGATGACTTAAAAACAGATTTACCCTTAATTGATAATTATCTGTTGCAACATCAGCCAAAAAGCGCTTTGTGTTTGCCTGTCCTCAACCAAGGAGATTTGGTAGGGATTTTGTACTTGCAGAATCAAACAACGACAGGAGTATTTACGAGCGATCGCATCCTCGTCCTTAACTTTCTCTGCACTCAAGCGGCAATTTCTTTACAAAATGCTCAACTCTATCAACAAGCGCAACAAACTTTGACTGACCTCAAACAAGCTCAATTACAAATCGTACAAAGTGAAAAAATGTCTGCTTTGGGCAATTTAGTAGCTGGGGTAGCGCACGAAATTAATAACCCAGTTGGGTTTATTTCTGGTAATTTAACAGAAGCTAAAACCTGTTTAGAGGATTTAATTGAACACTTCAATTTGTATCGCGATAAATTTACTCCTACTCCAGAAATAAAATACCATGCAGAACAGATAGATTTAGAGTATGTTTTGTCGGATTTACCGAAAATGTTTAGTTCTATGCAGCTAGGCTGCGATCGCATTAAAAATATTAGTACCAGTCTCCGCACTTTCTCTCGCGCTGACAAAGACTATCAAGTATCTTTTAATATTCACGAAGGGATTGATAGCGCAATTATGATTCTTAAACATCGCCTCAAAGGAAATGATAGCCGACCCCAAATTCAAATTATAAAAGAATATGGTGAAATTCCAATAATCGAATGTTTTCCCGGCCAATTAAACCAGGTATTTATGAATATTTTGGCCAATGCGATCGATATGTTTGATGACATGGGTCAAAACTATTCGTTTGCATATTTCACGAAGAATCCGCAACGAATTACAATTAAAACGGAAGTGCTGAAAAAGTCAAACCGAGTTGCTATTAATATTAAAGATAATGGTTTGGGAATGGACGAAAACGTTAAATCCCGAATATTTGAACATTTATTTACTACGAAAGCAGTGGGTAAAGGCACAGGTTTGGGATTGACGATCGCCCGTCAAATCGTTGAAGAAAAACATGGTGGCTCTATTCATTGCTATTCTAGGCCCGGAGAGGGTACTGAATTTATAATTCAGCTTCCAATTGCAAAGTAAGTTGGCCATTGGCATCTGCTCGGATATCGATCGAATTAAGGCGCGATCGCGTGAAATTCAACTGGTTTTCACTACAGTCTGTAGTACTTGTGCGGTGTCGTTCAATTGAGCGAAAGCCTGATTGGTCTTTTGGAGAGATTCCACAATTTGTTGAGAAGATTCGCTTAAGTTAGAGATAGCGAGACTGATTTGAGTAGCACCTTCATATTGTCCCTCCATTCTTTGGCTAACAGTCTCGAATTGGGGTGTGAGGCTTTGCATTTGTTCGATCGCTAGCGCGATTTGTCCGCCAACGCGACTTACTTGTTCCACATAGTTTTTCACTTGTTGGCTGAACTTTTCCATTTCCATCACCCCAGTACCAACAGAGTTTTGAATATCTTTCACCATCTCTTCAATTTCTTGGGAAGCAATAGTAGCGCTATTAGCCAGCTGACGCACTTCTCTAGCAACTACTGCAAAACCTGCCCCGTATTGTCCCGCTTTCTCCGCTTCAATGGCGGCGTTGAGCGATAATAAATTGGTGCGATCGGCTACTTTGCTGATGCTATTAACTACTCTATTAATATTAGTTACTTTTTCATTTATCGATGCGAGTTTCGCAGATATAAAGTTAGTCGCAGTAGCCAACTGACTCATTGTTGTCGCCATTTCCATTAAGCTGGCTTGACTGTTCCTGGCGGCTAAAGCAGTGGCTTGGGCTTTTTCGGTAATTGTTTCGACCGTTTTGACTAATTGTCCAGAAGTAGTGGCAATTTGTGCCGCCGTTGCTTTTACTTCGTTAGTGGAAGCTGCTTGCTGTGCGACTGTCGTTTCTAACTGCTTACCTGCTGACGCGATTTGACTGGAGGTAATCGTAATTTTTTGACCAACTCCATCAGCCTGAAAAATGATGCCGTTGAGTTTTTCAAAGGAGTCTTTCAATTGTGTTGCCATTTGGTTAAACGATTTTGCCAGTTGTCCCACTTCATCAGTGCGATCGATATCAACTGTTTTATCCCATTCTCCTTTAGCAAAATTTTTCGCTGCTAAATTCAGTTGCACAAGCGGCTGCGTTACCCAAAGGCTAGTGATAAAACTAATGATAATTGCTACTACTAAAGCCGCCATACTCAGCATAATAGTGGTACGGGTATTGGCATTAATTTCTGCCATGAAATCGGATTCGGGAATCACCACCACAATCAGCCAATTTAGCCCCAATTCATCTTGCCAGGGAATTACTTGCACGAATTGGCGTTGTTGATTGAATTGAAAGTCAATCCGCTCACTCTTAGCAATTTTACTTAAGTTACCAAATTTATCGGTTAAATTTTGGGCTGTGGCGCGAATTAGAGGGTCTTTAATGTCAAGCACTTGTAGGCGTTTGGCTTCATCTCCCTCTATCCGGAAAGGTTTTTCATCAGTGGAAGTACTCACGACCAAACCGTCACGTTCCAATATGAAAACTTTGCCAGTTGGACTGACTTTTAAATTTTTTAA
>NZ_JACJUP010000839.1:0-3247 GCF_014748295.1 Planktothrix sp. FACHB-1355
TGAGATGACGTTCAGTAAGCTTTTGTCCAGTGATGCGCGACAAAAGATCGACTGTCTCAGTTCCAACCTGCGCTTTATTCATATTATTAGTTAGCTTTTATATTTTTTGGTTATAATATCATATTTTATTTCTCAAAGAATTCTATCCGTATAAATACGGTTAACTTGGTTGACCAAAGCAGGTAGTCTCTAATTAATCAAAATCCAAATTGGGCAGAAATATGCTGTTTGAGTTTGCCCCTGCTGTTAAAGCCGCTATTGACGCTGGTAAGTACCTGCAAGTCTTCACTTCCACAGGCGTGCCAATAGCAATGGCTAGGGATGCTGCTACAGGACGGTTTGTGGCTCATGCCATTGGTGCTTTTGCCCAGAATAGTGCCATCTCACCGCTCGTCAGTCCCGTACAAATGCTGATGGGTACGACGCAGATGTATCAGATGCACCAAGGATTTACGGCTATCCAGGCAGGTTTGCAAACAATCCAGTCTAGCTTGGGAGTGCTACAAGCTACAACAGCCTTTATCGGCTTGGGAACTGTAGCAGTAGGAGCATTGTCAGCTGTTAACCTGCACCAAACATTAAAACTTAGAAAAGAAGTAGGACAACTGAGGCTAGAAGTTAAAGAAGGCTTTATCGATTTAAAAAAAGCTTTAAAGGAGCAAGGGGCAGAAATTAAAGAACTTATTGAGCAAGTCGCTACTGATGTTGAATTTAGAAATCATCGAACAATTTTAGTACGAGCTTACGGACTTTTTACTCAGGCGCTTCACCGTTTTCGCTCGGCAATGCAAATCCAAGATGTTCAGCGCCGAAATGCTGAAATTGATGGTGCTAGGGGGATGCTATTTCAAGCTTTGGCAGATTACGATAATGGAGAGTTGTTGTCAGCTACCTGTTCGGCAGGAAAACTTCGCAGGTTGGAATGTGCTTGGGCAATTGAGCAAGCAATTATCGCTACCTATCAAGTGCAGAAAGAGTCGGCAGCAGTGAGCGATCGACTTTCCCATCTCCAAGCTAAAATTCGTGAAGATGCTCTTGATATAGTAGGTGATTGTAGTAGTGATGATGAACTTGATTTTCTATTTCCAGAATTAACTAGAATTCACGATCACGATCTAGTCTTATTAGAATCTTGGCAAAATCAAATAGATTGGGCAAGAAGTCTTCCACCTTCCGAGCTAAAACTGCTTGAAAGTGCTGATTTACAACATTCGGAATTAACTGTTAATTACGATACGTCTGATAATTCTGTTCCGGCAGAGCAATTAAATTATGAAAAATTGCGGCCAAAGTCTCATTTTTATTCCCTGCGCGATCAGCTAGCAATGATGATTAAGCCTGAATTGCGTCAGGAGTGCGAATCTTACGTGACTCAGCAAGCAGCACTAGCTGGGTATAAAACTTTGGTTACATCAAATCTCCAACAAGCATCAAACTTAACTGTTGCTAATTTATACTGGTTTTTCAAAGTTAGAGATGATTCAGAAGATGAATCTGACGATGAATCAATTGAAGTAGAAGAAATAACAGAAGAAGAAACGCCAAAGATATACCGAAAGCTGCAAAGTTTACTGGCATCCCAAGAATGGAAAGAGGCTGATGAAGAAACGGCGGCTCTGATATTTAAATTATCAGGGCAACAATACGAAATGAGTGCAACATACGCTGAATCAGTTTCCTCTAGAGAATTCAACGTTATTGACAAACTCTGGCTAAAATACAGTAAAGGCAAGTTCGGATTTAGCGTACAGAAAAGTATTTGGCTAGAATTGTCAGGTAAAATCAGTAACGATTCTGAAGAAATTTATAAAAAGTTTTGTGAGCAAGTAGGATGGCGCGTGAAAAGCGGGTGTTTGTTGTCTTCTTATCTCAACTTCAGTTTAGATGCTCCGAAAGGACACCTCCCAGTACAAGTCGCAGGTCAGGGATGGAGTGCGGCAAGTTTTCTCTCTTCTCTGAACTCAGTAATTATTGATTAGTTCGAGATGGTAGCGATTGCCCAATATCTTTATATTTAGCCATAATTATTGGCGATCGAACCCGAATTAGTCAGCAATAAAACTTAGAGTTTGTTTTTATTTTCTAAGTTTTATCAACTTTTTTACTAATTTTAGTTAGAACAACAAGTTCAGCAACTTTCTCTAAAAGTGATAACGCTCTAAATTCAATTGACTTAAAGTTAGGACAACTAGCCGTTGATTCTATTAATCCAAACTTTTCTGTATTTATAGAGCATTTTACTTCCAAATATATGGCAAAATCTAGGTTAGAATTGGGCGGATTGAATGAATGATCGAACATAAGATGGTTACGTAAATATTCAGCTTCGATATTATTGTTAATTAACTCTCCTTGCCTATCGATAATTATTGTATTGGCCGATTTATCCTTAACAATGTATTCAGCCAAACAATCTCTTAGTTCTTTTATCTTTGCATCAATAGGATTTGTTTCTAAGTTAGTTTTTCTTCTCAGGTAACACTTCCAATCTCTCCACACCCATTTTCCCACTTCGTTATAATCAAGAATAATTTCTCCAGTTTCATCTTCATATATGTCTATAAATTCATCGTAAAGCGTCTCTGATAAGCCAGTCTTTTCAAGAATATCTTTAAAATCTGGTATAGGTTCTAATAGATTATTATTAAAAGCTTTTGAAGCTAATATTTCTCCTATAATTGCATCAACAATAGTTAGCGATATCCCAGTGGAAAAATCTTTAAATTCTTTAGATCCCACAATAAACAAAGGAAAAGATGAATCATGGGCTATTCTGAGCTTTAATTTAAACCCATTTTCCCTATTTTTTTCCTTCTCTTTATCTAATGATGGATGGCTTTGGGATTTATGATAATCTAAGCCTACATTAAATCCCTGTAACATACCATCAAAATCTAGGGCTATTAAAGGCTTGCCTTCGTTATCACAAAAAATGTAGTCAATACTTGTTTTTTTAATGTACTCAAGCTGTCGATATGTGAGTTCTAGTGATATGCCTTCAGTATTAAGCACCTGTAAGAAAGGGAGATTATGATAAATATAATATTTATCTCCCCATTGCCTGCTCAACTTATCATAGTTTTTCTTCTCAGCCACACTACCAAAAACGGTTTTTTGAATACCCATAATTTCCACTTCTATTCTTGCTAAAGAACACAAAATTAGTGTAATTCGTATTTAAAAAAATACGGGTAAGGGATAGAAGTATCATAATGAAAGACCATCAAGGTAAAAATACCAGAGATCG
>NZ_JACJUP010000084.1:0-11076 GCF_014748295.1 Planktothrix sp. FACHB-1355
GATGAGCGGCATGGTTCGCAACCAAACCGATGGTAAGCCGGTGGTAGCGCTGGAGTATCAAGCTTACGAACCGATGGCTTTGCAGATTTTTCGCCAAATTGCCGCCGATATCCGCAAAAATTGGCCAGATGTGAATCGGGTGGCGATTCACCATCGCATCGGACGTTTGGTAATAGGGGAAATTAGCGTGTTGGTGGCGGTTGGTAGTCCGCACCGAGGTGAGGCGTTTGCAGCTTGCAAGTATGCTATTGATACATTAAAACACAACGCGCCGATTTGGAAAAAAGAACATTGGAGTGATGGTTCTAGCAGCTGGGTGAGTATCGGTGCGTGCGAAACGCAGGCAACAAACTGCTAGGAATATTGCAATTTGTAACTATTGCTTTATCTCAAAAGATTAATCCTTTAGACTGATGTGCGATTCAAAATTTTGGGATAAACAAGGATAGGCAAATGCAGCATTTGCTCTGGCACGATTATGTGATTTTGATTTCTTTTATTGGTTCTATTGCTGGACTTTGGTTAATATTCGATCGCCAGCAAACTCAAGTGGATGAGGTTGCAGAAACAGAGCGATCGCTTTTTATGATGAGCTTCGCTTACTGGATAGTTTACTGCGTAACTGTTGGCGTCCAGAAGTTCGATCTGCCTGAATGGGATATCTTGCTAACGAGTTTGCAGTTAACTGCGGCTATTTCTTACTTTTTAACTTTTTGTTGCGTACTGATTCTGCCACTGCATCGCTTTTCGTTGCGACAAGTAGAGTGATCCCGTAATTGGGGATTGCTAAAGCGCGTTGCAGGTGAATGAGGTACAAAGAAACTCGGTTTCTTTGTACCGATGTAAAAAAGTGATGTATGTGCGATCGCACCTATTCCAACCACGCCTCCAAATCTGTCACTTCGGAAAAACCTAATAAATCTACTCCTAAATTTTCTAATTCTTGGACAGATAAACTGCGGATTTTTTCTAGAAGCAAAGGAGTGATTTCCCCAAATTTCCACTCTAATAGGCGTGTAACGAATAACAGTGCTTCTTCTGTTCTTCCTTCGTGTCTTCCTTCTTGGAGAATTTCTTGGAAAAAAGGAGACTGGCGCATAAAATCAGCCCTCAAAATGGAACGAATTACGTTGGTTTCAAGGCGTAAACTAGCTAAAATGTTGGCGAACAGTTATCCACGATAAAGAAGCTAGATTTGGCAGAGATATACCTAACAATTTGCCTGTCGCAATTTCCGACTCAACAGCTTGGGGTATTATAATTTCACTATACAAATTTGGTAGCAAATCCAGCAAATTTAATTGGTAAAGATATTGAATTGGCGAAGTGTCAGAAATGACATTAGGCACGCGCCAAATCCTCCTTCAGTTCCTCTTCCGTAAGTCGAAATGTGTCAACTCCGTAATCAGCAAGCTTGGTTAGAAATACAACTTGCGGTATACCAGCAAGATTAGCCGCAGCACCAGCGGAAAGTTTACCTAATTCATATAGTTTGATTGCTGCTGCTAAACAGACTTCATCGCGCAGTTGTTCGGGAGTTAGTTTCAGGGCTAACGCTGTTTCTTCTGGTAAAGATAAGGTAAATTCGTACATTTGGTAATCGGACTTCGGGGTAAATAATACTTAAGATTTTAACAAATAAAGTTTATGCAACCGTCTTGCTTTTTTGTGGCATCCTTTGCTATAATCAGCCCATCCAGCAGATCGGAAAGTCCGGTAATCATCAAATTGTAGGTTTTTTGGATAATTGGTAATTGCCTCATTTAAAAAAAATTTTTTACGCCTTCGGTGGGAAGGGTAAAGAAAAGAGGGTAAAGGGCAAAAGGGCAAGAGTATAAAGGGCTATAAAGTCTACGCCGCAGCACACACAACCCGAAAACCGATATTGCCGAAACTGTAGCCCGCATCAAACCCATTGCGAAAAGCCGAGCGGCAGTAATCGGGAGAGTAGATCCACGAACCACCGCGCCGCAGTCGGGGAGATTTTTCATCGCTAGTTAGCCATATAGTTTCATCGTTAGGTGCGCCTTGATAATTATCGTGCCAATGGTCAGCGCACCATTCCCAGATATTGCCGTGGAGGTCGTAAAGGCCAAAAGCATTAGGAGGAAAGCTCCCTACAGGGGTAGTTTCACGACGATATTTCCCTTTCCGCCCCAAGCCGTAGGTGTAATTAGCATCGTAATTAGCTAATTCGGGAGTAATTGTTTGACCAAAGTAAAAAGGCGTTGTTGTTCCGGCGCGACAAGCATATTCCCATTCTGCTTCGCTGGGTAATCGATAAGATCTGCTAGTGTGTTGGGAAAGGCGATCGCAAAATTCCACAGCATCGTACCACGAAACACACTCTACAGGTCGATTTGCTCCTTTAAATCTAGATGGGTCTGCTTGAAGGTCGCGGTTAACTTTTGCAAGATTAGCAACCGCTTTCCACTGCGCTTGAGTAACTGGATATTTTCCCATTAAGAAGGGTTTAATTGTCACCTCATGTTGGGGTCTTTCACAATCTCTGCTTCTGTATTCAGTTGACGGCGCACCCATTGTAAATGTACCGCCGGGAATGTAAACCATATCGAGTTTGATATCATTACCCAAATCTTCAGAAAAAGATTGAGATTGAGATTGTGGTTGAGGAGGTTGGGGAACTGATATTTTAGGAACAGGAACTTGAATTTTTGGCTGAGGAAATGAGACTGGCGGGGAATTGAGCGCTTTGAGAACTTCCGCAGCAGATTGATAGCGTTCTGAGATGGGAAACAATAGCATTTTATCTAAAATTAGTCCCAATTCATTACTTACAGCAACATTTTGCTGACGCCATACCCACTGCATTTGCATCGGGTCGAAAAGTTTATCGACCCAATCACCATTTCTCTCTTCTAGCAAGCACCCAGTTAATAGCCGAATACAAGTTACCGCTAAACTATAGAGGTCACTAGCTGGAGAAACATGACCGTGCATTTGTTCGGGTGCTGCATAACCGGGTGTACCGGTAATAGTTCCGATTTTCGTAAGCACGGTAGCGCTTAATTGTTTGGAAACGCCAAAATCAATCAGAACGAGAGAACCGTTACCGTTTCTAATAATATTATCTGGTTTGATATCTCGATGAATGACATTTTGATTGTGGATAAATTCTAAGACGGACAGCAATTCATTGAGCAATTGTCTAACTTGCTGTTCGCTGAATTTTCCCCGTTGCTGTAATTCTTTTAATAAATCCTGACCGTCTATAAATTCTTGTACCAGGTAAAAACGATTGTCTTGTTCAAAAAATGCCAGCAAGTCGGGAATTTGGGGATGTTTGCCCAAATCTCGCAGTCTCATTCCTTCTTGCTTGAATAATTCGGTAGCTTTCTGGAGTGCAGCGCTACTTTGCAGTTGCGGCAAAAACTGCTTAATTACGCAGGGGGTATCAAAACGGTGTTCGTCTACCGCTTCAAAAGTACGACCGAATCCACCTTCACCAAGATATTTTATGGCGCGATAACGGTCAGCTAAAAGTAATTTGTTACCGCAGCGCTGACAGAATTTGGTGAGAGGTGGGTTTAAAAATTGGCAATTAGGGTTCAGACATTGACTCATATCATAAACTAAGGCAGGCAGGATGCCTACCCCACAAGAATTTTTGAAGATGTTTATTGTTGGTAGAAATCGGTTTTCTACTTATATCTCTAGGTTGAAAGCGAAGATTTTGCATAGAAATCCGCTTTCTTTGCCTAATAGCTGGATTATATGATAAACTATTAGATATCTCCAAAAATTCTTGTGGGATAGGCATCCTGCCTGTCTCTAAGATTCTTTTCTGGAGAAGTCTATTTGATGATTTGAGCGATCGCATCCTCCAATTCATCTTGTTTGCAGCTAGTAATAATAAAAACTTCTTGAAAAGTTTTGCCATGTCGCGCTATTAATTTAAAACCACCGCGAATTGGCACCGATACTTTTAATTGCAATTTTGGGCAGTGACCTTTGGCTCTGCCAATCACTGCGGGGGTAATAGTTTGAATACCGGGATGTTTGGTTAGCTTTTCCAGGATTGGAATTAAGCCGGTAATATGAGTAGAATGATTGAGAACGACGCGGCCACTGCTGGGGTTACTCATTTTATGCTGCCTCTAGGGGAGCCATAGTCAGTCCCGCCCGCAACAGTTGTTGGTGGTAATGTTCCGCTTGCTCTTGGGGGCCAACCCAGACGATGGCTTGACCTTCATAGTGTACCTGATTCGTGAGCTCCCAAGCGCGATCGCTCGTCATCCCTGGGATATATTTTACCAAGCAATCATGTACGTGCTGAAATGTGTTGAAATCATCATCCAGCACGATTACTTTGTAATTCGGGTAAGGCTTACGGGTAACTTGACTGGATTTCTCAGGAGCTATGATGGGTGCATTCGCCATAAGTCATTCGATTTTGGATTTTGGATTTTAGATTTTGGATTGGCTGGGCTTTGAAAGGATAGACCTTGAAATAAGCGAGAATTTTTTTGATGATTCCCCTTGAAAGGAGAGGCTTGAAGCCCTTTTTTTTCGGTAACTGACCGAAAATATCTTAACAATCTGAAACAACAATTTACTAATGTATCTTAATCCGAAGTGGGAGCGGAGGGGCTAGGGGCTAGGGAAGAGGGAAAAGGGAAGAGGGAAGAGAGAGAGGGAGGAATTTTGACTTTTGACTTTTGACTTTTGGCTCCCCCTCTTCCCTAGCCTCTAGCCCCTAATCCCTAGCCCCTTCAATCACTGCCAATCTTGCCTTGTATTGAAAATCGAGGTATTGGGGAAAGCTGTAGGATTGCCGTTACGATCGAGACGGCGTTGCAAAGCTTCTAGTTGCGGTTCTTGTTGGGGCAGTCGATCGACCAGTTCATATGGTAAAATACCGTTTTCCAGAGCAAAAGCGGCTGTAGTTCCGGCTGCTGCACCCGCCGACCATTCAAACGAGTGTACTCGATAGGCAGCTGCGGCGGTGTGGCTAGTGGCGATACTTTTACCCGCAACTAACATATTGTCGATTTTTTGGGGAATCATCGCCCGTAGGGGTACTTGGAAGGGATAAGCTTGACCTTGACCTTTCCTTGTTCCTTCGCGTTCTTTGTTACCTGGGGCTTCTGGTGGGCTTTGGGCCATGCAGGGATGGAAGTCGATCGCATAGTGACCGATGCCGACAGAATCGGGGAAAATGAAGGCACGCGATCGCGGTTTCACATCTGCCGGAGATACAATTTGTGCGAGTACGGAGGGCGCATTTATACCAGAAAGGATTGCCCACAAACGCCGATACTCTTCCTCTGACAGGTTATTGCGGTAATAATCATCGCGAAAATTATTCCGAGAAATATCAATTTCCCAGACTGTAAAACCTTCCGGCTGACCGAAGCTGGGGCGTCCGATAATGCGGCGTCCTTCACGTATATATGGATACTTCGATAACCCGTGTGCGGTTCCCATTGGGGCATCTAAACCGCTCAGATAGCGATGATTTGGGTACGGTTTCTTCACACCATCACCCAGTTGTGAGTCGGTAGTCCCTGTTACCAGCCAGTAAAAATAGCCGATCGCATTTTCCTCACCTTTGCGAAGAGTTTCCGTCCGCAATCCGCCCATCCATCCACCCGGTTGTAGCTGTCCGGTGGCTTGCAACTGTTCGCGAGTATAGATAAAGTTATCTTGCGATGTTCCCGGACGGTAATCGTTACCCCAAGTCCAGTTTTGCATAGAAATATCGCCTGGATCGATCGGATATTCTCTCGGATTAGTTCCCAATTTTCGATCTGGTTTGACACTTTTAATCCGGCGATAAGTGAAAACAAGAGGGAAACTCGCTAATCGCTGCAATTCATAGCTGTAATACGGCGCATATTGAGAGTAAAATGAAGGCAGCGTGTGAGTTTGCGGTTCTTTAGTTGCCTGCATTGCAAAGGTATAAGTAAAGCCTTGCGTGCAGTAAGCATCGCCGCTTTCGCTAGCAGAAGAAGGTTCCAAGACGGAACGAGGATCGATACCCAAACGGTAGGGAATATCAGCTAGTCCAATTAATTCGCCGGTTTCCGTAGCTTCGATGACAAACCAATCGGCTGGTTTTGGTTTTTGGGCAGATTTTCGCGATTTTTTGGGTACGAAACGGATGATAGATTTGTCAAATTGGGCTGAATTTTCGTAGCGATAGCTGTCTTCGATCGTCTGAGATAAAGGTAGAGTATTTAAGGGCGGTGCATTTTTGGCCGGACGGTGTTGAATCGCTACAGCACTTTGAATTTGTTTTCCATCTCCACTAATTTCTAATTCCTTAATTACTGTAGAGGGAAACCATTTCAGTTTACCATTGCCGCGATCTTCCGCATCCTTTAATATGCCAAATAAAAGTTTGTGACCGTCGCGAGGCAGAAAACAAGATTCGCTTACCCAACATTTACCTGGGTTGAGGCGTTTGTAATGTTTTTCAATGCGGGTGCGAAGTTCTAAATAGCCGCGAGGATAATATAATAGTTTCCTCTGAGTCGGTCGTTCGTCTAGTGCGGAGGTTCCTTGGGCAGAAATTTGTCCGCCTACCCAGTCGGTAATTTCTGTTAGGCAAACGGTTTTTCCTGCTAGCAAACCTTCGTAGGCGGCGGCGGAACCGGAAAGTCCACCTCCCACAACCAGAAGTTCGCATTCTTCTGTTTTATCTGGTTGTCTTGGTGGTGCGGCTAGGGCTAATGGAAATGCTGATTCTAGGAAAATTAAGCTGAGGGTGAGGGTGGTTAGTATGCGTTTCATGGTTATTTTTGTTCAACTCCTAATATTGTGTCCGGTTGCGTCGTTAGTAGATGAATGATGTTCTGGATTGTCTGTAGGAATCGTTTGTTAAAATTTAACCGCTGATGTGGGCAGATAAACGCAGATAAACGCAGATAAGATGGCAATTTTTTTAGGTGATGGATGCTAGGGAAGATAAGAAGAAAGAGGATTTCATCAATCATTTATAATTGCTATTACCCTCTTTCCCTAACCCCTAACCCCTAACCCCTAACCCCTAACCTACTGCCAGTTTTTGCCAAATTCGTTAAATATTGAGGTGTCGGGAAAGGCGGTGGGGTTGCCATTTTGTTGGAGGCGTCTTTGTAAGGCTTCGAGTCGCGGTTGTTGGCGGGGAAGTTGTTCGACGAGTTGGTAAGGCATGAGATTATTTTCTAAGGCGAAGGCTGCTGTGGTACCGGCGGCTGCACCAACTGACCATTCAAAAGAATGCACTCGGTATGCTGCTGCTGCTGAGTGACTGGTGGCAATACTTTTGCCAGCGATTAGCATATTATCAATTTTTTGGGGAATCATTGCGCGTAGGGGTATCTGGAAGGGGTAAGATTGAGATGCTGCCATCGCTTCGTTGGGATATCCGTAGTTTCCGGGAGTTTCTGGGGGACTTTTGGCTAAACAAGGGTGAAAGTCTATTGTATAGTGACCGATGCCTACAGAATCGGGATATATGGCCGATCGCGATCGCTCTTTGACTTGTTCTGGAGACAATGCTTCTCGAATTACAGCAGTTGCATTCAAACCACTCAATAATGCCCACAAACGGCGATACTGTTCTGTTGATAGGTTATTGCGATAATAATCCTCGCGAAAGTTCTTTCGAGAAATATCGACTTCCCACAATGTAAAGCCTTCGGGATGTCCCCACGCGGGTCTGCCGATAATTCTTCTCCCTTCTCTTATATATGGATATTTGGATAAACCGTGAACTGTTCCCATCGGTGAATTTAATCCGGTAAGATAGCGGTTGTTCGGGTGCGGTTGCTTGACACCATCGCCGAGTTGTGAATCGGTTGTACCTGCTACTAACCAGTAAAAATAACCTTGGGATAGTTCTTCTCCACCGCGCAAACTTTCTACTCGCAATCCTCCCATCCATCCGGACGGTTGTAACTGACCTAATGCTTGCAATTGTTCGCGAGTATATATAAGGTTATCTTGAGCAGTTCCCGGTCGATAATCGTTCCCCCAAGTCCAGTTTTGCATGGAAATATCCCCCGGTTTGGGAGGTGTTACACCAAAGGTTTCTCGGCTTCTGATTTTTAATTCTTTGGGGGCATTTGGGTTACTCCAAATGCGTCGGTATGTGAAAATTGATGCAAAGTTAAATCGTTTTGCCTCGAAACTATAGTAAGGACTGTAACGGGAATAGAAGGGAGGCATTTGGTGGGTTTGCGGTTCTTTGGTTGCTTCCATTGCAAATGTATAAGTATATCCTTGGGTGCAATAAGGATCGCCTGTATCGTTTGCACCGGAAGGTTCTAAATGAGAACGAGGATCGATACCTAGTCGGTAGGGAACATCTGCAATGGCGATAATTTCTCCTGTTTCGGTGGCGTCGATAACGTACCAATTTGTTGGCTGGGTTGTTTGGGATTTTTTAGTACGCTTTAACGGTAAGAAACGGATAATTGTTTTGTCAAATCGAGATGAATTTTCGTAGCGGTAAGCGTCTTCGATCGTCTGTGATAGAGGTTCGGTGTTTAGCGGTGGTGTGTTTTTGGCGGGATTGTGTTGGATGGCGATCGCACTTTCAATTAATTTCCCATTTTGACTGATTTCCAAATCTTTCACAACCGTAGAAGGAAACCATTTCAATTTACCTTTACCTCGTTTCTCGGCATTTTGCAACATGGAAAAAACAAATTTGTGTCCGTCGCTGGGAATAAAACAAGCTACGCTTACCCAACACTCGCCGGGATTGAGTTTTCCATATTTGCGTCTAATTCGTTCTCGCAAATCCAGATATCCACGCGAAAAGAATTGCCTTTGGCGCTGGGTAGTGCGTTCATCCAAAGCGGAAACACCTTGGGATGAAACTTGTCCTCCCACCCAGTCGGTGATTTCCGTGAGACAAACGGTTTTCCCCGCTAGCAATCCTTCGTAAGCAGCCGCAGCACCCGCAAGTCCGCCGCCAATTACCAGGATTTCGCATTCTACGCTTTTATCTGGCTGTCTGGGTGGCGCGGCGAGGGCGACTGGAAAAGCCGATTCCAGTAGGATCAAGCTGAGAGGGAGGGAGATGAGGGAACGTTTCATAGTGCGATCGAGTTAAGCGCCTGCATCCAAGTAGCTTTTAGAAGTTACCATCTTCCTAATGTTCGTTACAAGCTTTTGTCGATCGGGATTGGCGATGAGGCGCGATTCGATGAAACCTGATATGAGTTAAAATTTTGTTATGGTCTGTTAAATTTGTCTTGTAAAAAGGTATATTTTTGCTCTTTCGGGTTGATGGTGAAAAATCTTTTTGATCTGACATTTTGGTGATATATTGGGTTACGGTATGGGAAATTAATTATTGATTTTGACGCGGAAATTATTGCCCGTGCCTAACCCACCCTACTCACATTTTGCACCTGAGCTAAAAACCGAGTTTTTTGCAAATAGCTAAACCTGAAAGCCTAGATTTTTCGTAAAGAAACCTGGTTTTTCAGGTCTTGTTGAGAATGGTGCAAGATGTGAGCCTACAGACTCACAATTAATAACTATGAAATTGCGTTATTATTCTGCTTAGCCGATTAGAATGAAAGCAGCCCAATCTCTCGGATTGGGATATTTTTTCATGGTATTTAACATAGCATTTTGCAATGCTTGGGCTTTGTCGGAGTTTTGTTGCAAGTTGCGATAAAAATAAGTAAGATTAAAAAATACGAATATTTTCTTTGAGCGAACACAACTTTTACCTAAACTGCTTCCTAAGCTGCAATAACTTCATTATAACGTTTGCAGGAAGATGGGGATAAAAATCACCCATCAATCATTATAGTTAATACGATTTACCGTCGCTGCCAAAATATTCGCGATAGGCACAAATCTTATCGCCGCGAATATCGAGAGAAATAGCTACCCGATTTTTGTAAGGTTCACCCCGCAAAGTTCCTTCATCGCGGAACTCGAAAACAACAGTAGTCTCGTTGCTGGTGATGCGATCGACGGAAGTAATTGTAATTCCTTCGCTGAATGTTTCAGAAACATATTGAAAGAATTCGCGAACCCTATCTTTACCCACATTCAAGCCGTGAAATGGCCCGACTGGAAACCAAAAAGTAAAATCATCGGTGAGCATATCTAGAAGTTGATTCCAGTCACCTGTTGCCAAACCGTGAGATAAGTGCTTAAATGCTTGCTGGGCAACTTCGATCGTATTCGGTTTTGTTTGTGTCATTGTAACTCTTTCCTCAACATAACGTTATTTTCTAGACCTGCGGGATATTCAACACGAACCTATGCGATCGATCTAAATTATTACCTTTTTAGAAACAAAGTTTATCGCTAAGAATTCTTTTTTAACCAATCTCCGATGCCATAAGGGTCACTTAGCGGCGCGGAAAGATGTTCGTGCCGAATTTGCCAGCAACCATCTTCATTTTTCCGAAGGACAAAAGTTGCCCGAAACGTTTGTTTTACCAGTTGACCTTTTACAGTTACTGTTAGCAGCACCATTCCTGCTACCCAAGCCAAATCTTCGGATTCTTCAGTAAAGGGGCCTTCTACCCACTCAATTTTTTGCAAATTCAGCGAAGAATCGCAAAAATCTCGCCATCCTTTGGAAATATTGCGATAGCCAAGCGTAGAGTAGCGAGGCCCTTCTACAAAAACGTAAGTATCTTCATTAGGAACGTAATTCGCGCAAATACTGTCTACCTCTTTGCCAACAATAGATCGATAAAAGCTATCTATTTGCTCAATTGGAGTTGTCATTGTAATTGTTAGGTACGTCCTAGTTCTTCTGCGATATCTTCGACATCCCGGTTATTTTCTGGATTTTCCAAAGCTTCCAATTCCTGTTGAATAATCCGCAGGATACGAGCGATGTATTCCGCTTGCCACCGCTGGCGTTCCTCAGCAGCTATTGTATCGGGTTCGTAGGTATCAATTTCGGCTCGACTCAGTATTCCTTTTGCGATCAGGAGGCGCTCTATAGTATCCAAGCGTTCGCGGGTAACTGCGTGTTCCATTGCTACAGCCAGGGTGATATTGAGTACCCGTTCGACGGCGGGATCGTCAAAGAAATATGGGCGTTTTCCTTTACTCTTACTGTTGGCTAACAACAGAGATCGGAAG
>NZ_JACJUP010000840.1:0-3203 GCF_014748295.1 Planktothrix sp. FACHB-1355
ATAAATCATCTAACTCTTCAGATTCTAGAGACTCGGCTTGAATTTGGGCTATTTCGATCGCCATATTCGCAACTGTAGGCTGTTGGAAGAATATCAGAAAAGACAACTCTACTCCCCAGGCTTCTCGCACGCGATTGACAATTTGAGCAGCCAGAATAGAATCCCCGCCTAGTTGAAAAAAGTTGTTATGGATTCCTATTTTTTCAATTTTTAACACTTGCGACCAAATTTCTGCCAGTTTGATTTCATTGATAGTCTGAGGTGGCGCATATTCTACTAGATCTGCGGTTGGATTCGATGCCGTTAGCCCTAGCTTTTCAGCTAACCCAATCCGTTGCAGTTTTCCCGTTGGCCCTTTAGGGATTTCATCTAGAAATAGAACCACGCGAGGAACTTTAAAATCTGCTAGTTTTTGAGCAACAAATTCTTTGATTTCTAACTCGCTAACCGTTATTCCTTCCTTTAAAACGACAGCAGCAGCAACATCTTCCCCTAAAAGAGTATGGGGTGCAGCAAACGTCAGAGCTTGAGCGACAGCAGGATGTTCTAGTAAGACTTCATCTACTTCGCGAGGGGAAATTTTTTCACCTGCTCGATTAATAATTTCTTTAATTCGACCTTTTAAAAAGAGATATCCATCATCATCTAAATATCCTAAATCTCCTGTCCGAAACCAACCATTAGTAAACGCTTCTGTATTCGCCTTCGGATTATTTTCATAACCTTGAGTAACGTTGGCTCCTTTAATCGCAACTTCTCCGATTTCACCAATTGAAAGTAAGTGTCCCGTCTCGTTCATAATAGCAATTTCTGGCCCTGCTGCTACGCCAACCGAACCGGGTTTGCGTTCTTTGGGAGGTAGGGGATTGCTTGCCATTTGATGAGAGGCTTCTGTCATCCCGTAGGCTTCAATGACGGGAACATTAAAAGTGGCTTCTAATTGAGCCATGATTTGGGGGGCTAAGGAAGCAGAAGAGGAGCGAATAAACCGGAGTTTGCTGTGAGAAATAATCTCGCGATTTGCTTGGGTCTGTGCCAGAATTGACTGGTGCATCGTGGGAACGGCTGAATACCAAGTGGGTTGAAATTCTTCAATCCAACTGAAAAATTGCGGGGCATAAAAACCAGGGCTACAAACGATGCTAGCACCAGCGTAGAGGGATGAAAGCAAGACGGCAATTAATCCATGAATATGGAATAAAGGCATGATGTTGAGACAGCGATCGCTTTCAGATAAATTGAGCGTCTGGCGAATATTACTAGCAGAAGTGCAAAGATTGGAATGCGTCAACGGCACAATTTTGGGGCGAGAGGTTGTGCCAGATGTGTGTAAAACTAAGGCGATATGATGAGATTCTGGATTCTGAATTTGGGCGGTTGGATTGGCTAAATTTTCAGAAATTAAACTAAAACTACCTGCTTCAGCTTCTAATTGGGGAAAAAGTTCAATAATTGGAATTCCTCGCTGTTTAGCGACTATTCTAGCAGGTTCGCCTACTCCTGGCTGAATGACTAAGGCTTTGGGATTGAGATCTGAAAGATAAAAGTCGAATTCCTGTTCGCGATAAGCTGGGTTGAGGGGCGCACAAGTAGCAGTCGCGGCGATCGCTAAAAAGGCAACCGCCATTTCTGGGCCATTGGGAAGGACAACGGCTACGCGATCGTTGGGGTTAATGCCCAGAGTGCTGAGGATGGTGGCTGTTTGGTCGATGCGATCGCGCAAACCCCCATAAGTTAAGGAAGCGCGTTTTGGAGCCACAATTGCGATTCGATCGGGATTATTTTGCGCCTGAACTTGAATGAGTTCGGCAACTGTAATTGGCTGTTTGGCAGGATTCATAATTTCTCTACTTTCACATTTTGGTTTATATTTAGCCTTTACTTCTCGATTCATTTTTTCAGCTTGTAAGACGTTTGCTGACTGGTGTCACATTTAAGGCGAACCGCGCTGCTACAGAGGGGAGCAAAAATTTTCATAGCACCTCTAAATAGCTAGAACTACCATTAAGCAAAGTTTACACCACTGGCAGTCGCTCGCCGAACTGTTTGCCGCGATCGCTTCCCTAAGTTCTTCCCTAAACTGCCTTTTGGGTATAATTTCGTATGATTGATGGTTTAAAGTATAATTTTATACAAATTAATTACCTTGTAAATTAGTTCGAGCGAGTAGCTACTCCCTTCCCGCTCAAAGAATATGTATGCTTTGGGGGGAGTGGGGGAGCGGGAGAGTGGGGGAGAAAAGAACAACAGGTAACTTGCGATCGATAATCTTACGGCGGGAAGGGAGTAATTCTAAGTTTAAACGCATTTTATTGAGAGCTTTATTCACTAGCTTCTTCACATAAAAAGTCCACCACGAGCGCCAGCTTTCTTTGCATCAAGGCCCACCAATGAGTTTGTCTGATTCCCGTCCAAGCAATTCATTGGCGAACGCTCGATTGTTTTGATAAATTTCCAATCGGAGCGTGTTGGGATCTGAATAGCGAAAAGTGACAATATAATTAACATTCCGCTCGGAATCGGTAAATCGGTACTGTGGTCGGCTTGTCGTACCCGTAACATTAAAACCTGTTAAGTTAATCGTACTACCATTTTGCTTGTTTTTCACATGGAGAATGTAATAAGCAGGTTCCCATACCCAAAAAGAAGCCTGCCAATTCGAGTTAGAAAAAGTTCCTCGAATTGAAAAATTTCCTACCGTTATCGGACAGTTGTTCTTCTCATCATCAATTCCTTGACTGCTATCCAAATAAGCTTGACATGGTTGGTCTGATTTTGGTATCCCTCCTACTGCCAATGATAGAGATAAAGAAAACGGTAAACTGCAAACAGTGGCTAACGCGATCATTCTTAAGTCCATAAGAATTTTGTTTCCTAACAATCAAGAGTATTTTCTAACTCCCCAGAACTAATAAAAGTGCTGTAATGATGCCATTCCTGATGCTTTAACTTTTTGATAAGCCCCCCAATCAAGTTTGAGCATCCCATCGCAGATTTGAGAAATAACATCAAAACGGCGCATTAATGATTGCCGATCGTAACAAGGTTTACTGGCTCGATCGCGTTGATCGCAAATTTGCTATATTACTAAAAGCTGAAAATAAATTATCTTCCCAACAAAAAAAATTAGAGCAAGTTAAAGGAGCTTCTCCTTTAGTCGAAGTCATGCACTCTTTAAAGGAAGAATTACATCAAATATTTGA
>NZ_JACJUP010000841.1:0-3165 GCF_014748295.1 Planktothrix sp. FACHB-1355
AAGTAGACAAATAACACAATCTCAAGTTTTACCAAATTTACCATTTAGTTTATTAGAAGAAGCTTTGCGGCGGGGTCGTGAAAGTGGGAGAAGTCAGTTATACAGTTGGTTAATTGGTCAAATGCAGGAAATTGGTAATTCACAGTAAACAAAGACGGATGGTTCCTAAGTTTAAAATAACCTTCGATCGCTTTCCTTACCTCCAGAAATCAGCCAAAAGTGGTAAAAAGTTGGGAGAATAGGTTAAAACTGATTTGATAAGCCCAACCTCCAGACCCCTTATCTACACAACCTCTAGAAAATCGTCTACTAAGCTTTATGATCACAGGCACTTTCACTCAAGATAAACAAGCGGAGATAGAGGTCGCCCTCACTCACTTGGAAAAACTTTTGCGCGACAACTGCACCATTACCCTCGTAGCAGAAAAAAACTCTCTAGCTGTAACGGGAACGTTTAGCGAAAGCAATAAGCCAGAAGTTGAAGTGGCTCTCATGCACCTAGAAAAACTCATGCTAGAGTATAATTTCACGCAAGTACATAGGAAATAAAACGCAAGAGTCTAAAATAACAGGCAATTTTAGTTATTGTAGGGATTGAATTACTACTATTCATAGAATCCTGCTTCTTGGCTCATTTGAATTAGTTCATCTAGAGCTTTACTGCGGTTTTCATCCGGTTTTTCCTTGTTCTCCCGCGCAAGGCGAATTTCCTCTGCATCTTCTAAATCTTCCAAAATAGTCAATAATTCTTCCCAAACTTCCACACTCAGTTGAACGGCAGATTTATTTCACTCTGCATCTACCACAAATTGAACCTTTTCCAACAGTTGTTTTGCATTCATATTTTTTTCAGAACTAATTTAAATTTAATAAACGTATCTGTGAAATAGCTGGGAATGTTATTAGGTCAGCCATCGATACTTGGCAAGTAAAGCTTTACCATCTCTCAACTACAAGTCCATCCACATAATTAAAATGCTCGTCATTTGTAGCTAATTTCCATCCATTTTCAAGACATTGCGCCGCAATCCAAATATCATTTTCAGGAATTGGTCTTCCTCTGCGCCTTAATGAAAGACGAGTTTGTGAGTATAAGGCGGCTGTTTGTCGTCCCATCGGCAAAACAATACAAGTATCAATAAACTGTAAATAACGAGTGATATTTGTGAGGGAACGTGCCGAATTTTCTGCTCCAAATATCAATTCCCCCACTACAGTTAATGGTAAAACAACTATCGGTAACGCAGTCACTTTCACCACCACATCTGAGTTGCTGTTAAGATAACGAATTGCCATAGAAGTGTCTAATGCAGTTTCACCAGCCATGAGGGTCAATTTTCCCAAACTCGTCTGCAATCATACGCTGTAAATCTTCAGCTTCTTCATCGCTAAGAATACCAGCAAACTGCAATAGCGGATGCGGCAAACTTTGTTCGCTATTAATCGTAATTTTCACTCTGGAGTGTTCTGCTAAACCTTCTAAAGTTTGCAGGGGACGCAGAACACCATCTTCATAAATTGCTTCTATAGTTTGAGCCTGTATCATATTGGATTCCATTTGGTTTTCGTCAATTGAAATCGATCGGGTATATCTTGTTAAATCATAACATACAACAGCTTGCAGTGGTCGATCGTACAGGCTATGGGTCGAGATACCCGACTTCTTGGAGAAGTCGGGTATCTGTGTACCTCACTCACCTGAAACGCGCTGTATTTTTGTTTAGCTATCGTGAAAATACAAACCCTATCAAAAAATAGAAGAAACCTAAATTAGGACGTTACTAACGCATCCAAAAGAAACTGATACCCTATTTGAATGTAATCTTTAAATCATCGATAAGCCTCTCGACGGTACGGTTTTAGTCTTTACCATATATTTCGTCGGTTATTTTGATTGCCTCATCCATAAATTTACTGCGTTTTTCATCCCATTCTTCCTTATATTTCATCAAATCTTGAAAACGAATTCGCCGCTGTTTTCCCACCTTGATATAAGGAATTTCTTCCTCATCCAATAACTTATTTAAAAAAGATTTTGAGACATCCAAAATATCAGCTGCTTCCTGTGTAGTCAATTCGTGATTATGGGGAATCAAATATATTGCCTGACCTGATGCAATCTTCTTAACGATATCGCGTAAAACACTGCTAACAGACTCAGGAATTATAACTTCTTCTCCGTTGCTTCCGACTAATTTTATTTGTGAAGTTTCCAAACTGAGGATTTGTGATAATTTGGCGATCGCATCTGCTTCTTCTGGCTGAATAACTGACTCTAACGACAATTTTTGCTTCAGCATAATAGTTAAAATAGCTTAAGTTATTAGAGTATAACACAAATTCGCATTAAACGCAATAATCGCATTAAATGAAATGTATCTATTAACCAGCCATGAGGGTCAATTTTCCCAAACTCGTCTGCGATCGGAAGCTGTAACTCTTCAGCTTCTTCATCATTAAGAATATTGTCCTCGATTGGCAAGCCAAAACTATTTACTCATAGCAAGTCAGATATTCTGTCGATACCCAACCTTTCAGACCATTTTTTTGTTTACTTTCAACACTAACTAAAGCCCATTCTCCATCATCAGAATAACGCTGAACCGAAACTATTGATGCAAAATCTATGCTAGCGATCGCTCTACCTTCAGGCTCATTTCTCATATTCAGTCGATCGCCATATTTAGTTAACACCCAAAACTCATTACAAGTCTTAGTAACTATATATTCATCGCTGTTTTGAATTGCCGTTGCGCTTGTTTTTTCCGGCGACGCCAAAGCTGCCGAGATAGTTTTAAAACCAATCGCAGAAAGGGAAACAATTGCGATCGTTGTTAACAATTTTTTCCTGTTATGGTTTTTTCTCACGTCAACCTCTTTGAGGAAAGTCTGTTATTTCCAATATATTTTCTGGGTTCAGTAAATATCCTATTCCATGAGATACAATTAGTAATTAATTCTATCTGGCTTAAAGTCTGAAATTTTCAATCGCTTCTTAGCTAGTTCATCTATCTAAAGAGCGAAAAGCTCTCTGATATTTAAGTTACAAACGAAAATAGGGTGGGCAATACCCACCCTACTTGCAATTAGCCAGAAATTTGGAAAAACGGGTCGCGGATAAAATTGTTAGTTATCAATCAGCGCCGCAAGTTAGGTAATTTGCCC
>NZ_JACJUP010000842.1:0-3234 GCF_014748295.1 Planktothrix sp. FACHB-1355
TTGCAACGCCATCTGACCCGTGCGATCGCCCAGCGTGTGTTTGCCGGTTGCTCGGCAGTGAGCGTGCGCGATCGAGCTTCAGCCGCTTTACTATTAAATTGGCAAATTCCCTGTTGGCTGGCTCCCGATCCAGTATGGGCGCTGGATGCTATACCCGTGAAAGGTCTTTGGGATTTACCTGCACCCAGAGTGGCGGTGACGTTGCGATCGCATCCTCAGCTAACTCCTGCCCGACTCGATAGCTTAACTCGTGCTTTGGTTAACTTTCAAAAGGCAACTCAAACTTGTATTTTGTTAGTGCCGTTTCAGAAATCTCAAGATTTGGCGATCGCTCAATCAATTCAATCGCAAATGTCTGATGCCAGTCATATTATTAGTTTGGAAGATCCCAGGCAATTGAAAGGCTTGTTTCGGGGCGTGGAAATGGCGATCGGGATGCGCTTGCACAGTTTAATTATGGCAGCAGCAGAAGAATGTCGTTGTTTTGCGCTCAGCTACGACCCTAAAGTCAGTCAATTGATGGCCGAATTGGAAATGCCTGGTTGGGATTTAGATCGCATCCCGGATGACCCAAATTTAATTTGTCAAAGTTGGTTGGAATGTTACGCTAATGGCGATGCTTTATCGCCCGCTCGCATTCAATCTTTGGTAGACCGATCGCTGATTCATCGCGATTTGTTACATCAAGCTTTAAGTGAGGGGTTAGGGGATAGGGGTTAGGGGAAGACAAAAGTCAAAAGTCGAAAGCGTCGGTTGGCCTTTTTGATAAGTAAATACTATTATTTATTTGTATTTAGATTTATAGTTTAAATTTGTGTTGCGATCGTTCAGAGCAAAGGCAACCAAATAATTGCGATAAATTCTCATTTATCCGACGAAATCGCGGCACTTGACAGATTGGGCAAAAATTTGCTAAAAAAATAACTAATGATATGTTGCCCAGATTGTAAGCATAAGCACGAAAAAGCGATCGAACGAGCAGCGCAGTTTTGGTAGAAAAGCTAGGAATACTGGGCAATAGAACCAAAAGAAATTTTTCGGGGTGCAGACAAAGAAGCAGTAAATATCGAAGGCTGGGGGCAGAGTCAAAGCACGAGTTTTTTTCAGTCAGACAAGCTACCTAGAAAAGAGATATTTACAAAATTGTCTAATTATGTTAAAGAAGATTGGTTGCCGCGCCAAAGGCTGCACTGCGGTAGAGACATAAAAGATCAAAACAAAAACTGCCGATATGAGGTAGGCTAATGACAACGAGGCGACCAGTACGCGAATTAGCATCCCTAACTCTCAGCAAGCAACAGCGATGAGTGAAGCCCAAAACGATAACGGCAAAGCCCTACCCGATTCCACCGCAGGGATCGACACATCAGAAGAAACGATCGTCGATTTGGCAGAATTGGCCGATGAAACTGAATCGGACGATCGGCCAGAAAAATTGCAAACAGAATACAGAGTGCCAACTCCTGAGTTAGAACCCGAAGATATCAGGACGGTTTTGGAAGATATCGTGGATAGCGATCGCGAAATAGCCGAAGCCCTAGCTTGGCAATCGGATGCAGATGTGCTGGAACTGGTCGCCTTAAGCGAAGCGCTGCGAGAGCAAAATACCGAGCTGATCGAACATACAGAAGAACTGGAAAATCTGCTGGACGAATGCCACAATGCTTTACAGGCGCAGATCGAACGCACCCAAGTCGCAGAAACCAAACTTGTAGAACAAACCAACCAGCTCAAAGTAACGCAAGAACAATTAACGCGCCTGTTTCGGGAGTTGGAGAGTTCCCATCAAGTTGCCCAACGTCAGCAGATATTGATCGAAACGCTCAACGACCAGCTGCAAAGTTCTCAAGAACGGGTGGCGCAATTAGAACGGCAATGCGCTCTCACGCAGCAACGCTACAACGAACAGTCGCAACTGCTGATGCAAAGGGAAACAGCTTGTCGGGAATTGCAAGACCGTCTGCAAAGGCAACAACGCTATACCCTGCAATTCAAAGCAGCGTTGGATAAGTGTCTCGATATGCCTGGGATTAAGGAATTTTCTGGCAGTACGAGTAGCCCTGCGCTGCCTGCTGTAGCGGAAAGCAATCACGAAAATACTTTGGAATTTCAGCGACTGGTGCTAAAACCGCAACCGATCCAACCTTGGTCGGCAGAATTGGAATCGGACGATCGCGATATTGCTGCTGAAGATACGGAACTCGGATATCTGACAACCCACCCAGGCGCGAGGGCAGAATTACCCAGCGCGGATATTATATCGTCGATCGCAGATGAAGAAGAAATAGATATAGATACAGAGGAAGAAACTATAATCAACCCCTTCTTTAGTGCTGCCGAATCGAATCTGAGTTTGGCATCAAATTTACCGACATCACCTGCAAGCGATTCTACCCTGGATATCAACAAAACGGAAGTAGAACTTTGGCAGGAATTGGAACGGCTGACTCAAGATACGGTGTTGCCGGAAAATGCTGCTTTGGCAGGCGATCGAGTCGCACCGGAAGCATATGCAAATTATATCCCACCGTTGCACGATGCGATCGCTTCTGGGTCGGAGAGTGGCGAAGATGGGCCGAAACAGGAAGAAGAATCGATCGCAAAAGCAGCAACATCCGATTCCTCTATTACACCTGCTGTACCTGCCCTTGCTGGTAATGAATCGATCGCGCAGGCTCCTAACTGGCCTTCCCCTGTAGTATACCCGCAGCGCCATCCTAAGAAAATTAAATCATTAGCGGCGATCGATCTTCCCAGTTTTCCGCGCATTAAGAAAGCGTAGTTCCCACCCCCAACCCCTACCCGTCTATGGGGAGGGGCTTTGGCAAGAAATTTGTTCAAAAAAACTTTTGATACGTTATTCCATCAAGAGCATCTTCATAATAACGCGGCATGATGTATGCAGCTTGATAACCAGCGGCTTCATAGAAGCTTCGTCCTTTAGCATTTAAAACTGGTGTGTCAACATAGATACCTCGTGCCTTTTTGATGAGTGCAAAAGCTTCTGCTCTCTCTGCCAATGCTGTTGCTATACCTTGTCTGTGATAGATTGGATCGACTGCCAATCCTTGAATTTGAGCGAGTTGATTCCAAACATGGAATTGCACATAGATGAATCCTACCATTATATCCCTGTGAATAGCAAGGTATGCGCCATAGATTTCGGAATTCTGAGAAAAAACGTCAGCGTTGTATTCGCTGGCAGTAATGTATTGCTCTGCCCAGCCTATATGT
>NZ_JACJUP010000843.1:0-3182 GCF_014748295.1 Planktothrix sp. FACHB-1355
GCCGGAGAATAAATCTTTTTCCTCTTCACTCTTCCCTCTTCCCTCTTCCCTCTTCCCTCTTCCCTCTTCCCTATCCCCTATCCCCTATCCCCTAATCCCTAGCCCCTCCAATGACTTTTGTTTCAGCCTTATACGGAATATTCTTGCTGAGTGTCCTGGCAATTTACTGGCTCGTTCAAAACCAGGGATTGCGATTGTGGGTACTTTTGATTGCTAGTTTGGCTTTTTATGCCACTTTGCAAATCCAGTACATTCCCTTGCTTTTTGTCGTTATTCTGATTAACTTTCGTCTGGGAATTGCTTTAGGAGAACGTGCTGTACCCAGACTGAATCCTTCGGATTGGCATCTGTCTAATGAAGAGTGGAAATATATAGAACAGGACTGGGATAAACGACGCCAGAAAATCTTGCGATTCGGGATCGTCCTGAATGTTTTGTTACTTCTAGGGTTTAAGTATGTGCCCTTTTTCTTGAATACGGTTGGGGCGCTGTTGAATTTGCCAGTTATTCAAGAGCAGGCTAGCTGGGTGACGCTTCATTTAATTGCACCCTTGGGAATCTCGTTTTTCTGTTTTGAGTGCATCGCCTATTTAATAGATGTTTATCGCGGTGCGCCCGCTACTAAGGAGTTTCTCAAGTTTGCGGCTTACAAATTTTTCTTTGCCAAACTTATTTCAGGGCCGATTACTCGCTATCATCACTTGGCGGCGCAACTGAATACAGTGCGATTTCCCAGCAGCGATCGCATCGTAGAAGGATTGTGGCTGATTGCCTGCGGTGCCTTTAAAAAAGCTCTTTTGGCCGATAATCTGGGCATTTTCGTCAAACTTTGTTTTGACAACTTGCAGCGTACAGGTAGCGGTGATTTGTGGTTAGCTATCCTCGCCTACGGGCTTCAGCTATATCTGGATTTTAGCGGCTATGTTGATATTGCGATCGGCAGCGCTATCCTGCTGGGATTAAATCTACCCCAAAACTTTGATTTCCCCTATTTCTCTACCAGCATTGCCGATTTCTGGCGGCGCTGGCATATGACTTTGGGAGATTGGCTGCGTAATTATTTATACTTTCCCTTGGGCGGCTCGCGGCAAGGTTTGGTACGCACCTGCCTGAACTTGTCGATCGTGATGCTAGTCGCCGGGATTTGGCATGGTGCTGCGTGGGGATTTATTGTCTGGGGGGGTTTGCACGGTTTGGCTTTGGTAGTTCACCGACTCGCAGAAGCCCTATCCCATCGTTTCTCTGCATTGAAGGATTGGTGGCAAAGTATACCGGGTACGCTTGTGGCGTGGCTGCTGACTCAATTGATGGTGTTCGCATCCTGGATATTTTTCCGTCTGCCCAACTTGAAAGATGCGGCTTGGGTAATTCAGCACCTGTGGGGACATAAAGCCGATGTTCAATTTGCACAGAAGGTTTACGTGGAAGCACTGGGATTGGAACCGTTCCAACTGGTGATGCTGCTTTGGGGAATAGTTGCATTTATGGCGATCGGATTTGCCTTGCATCGCAATATGAAGCTACAACTGAATTGGCCGATCAAAATTTTCTTGGTGCCATTAAGCCTCTACGCCGTTTGGCAGCTGGCTCCCAAAGAAGGTTTGCCCTACATCTACTTCGATTTCTAGGCAAAGGGAGAGGGAAGAGGGAGAGGGGGAGAGCGGGAGAACGACATAAAGGTCGAAAATGTGCATATAAATTCCCCCACTCCCCCACTCCCCCACTCCCCTACTTCCCTAGCCTCTAGCCCCTAGCCCCTAGTCCCTAGCTATATGGTTTACACACGCCCTTTGGCTCGTTTGATCGAGCAATTGCAACGTTTGCCCGGAGTTGGCCCTAAGACAGCGCAGCGGTTGGCCTTACATATTCTGAAGCGATCGGAAGATGAAGTACAAGCACTTGCCCAAGCTTTGATTGAGGCTAAAAAACAAGTTGGTTTGTGTCAAGAGTGTTTTCACTTATCTGCTGAGCCGATTTGCGAAATTTGTCGCAATCAAAATCGCGATCGCACTACCATTTGTGTAGTAGCTGATTCGCGGGATGTGATTGCTTTGGAAAAAACGCGGGAATACAAAGGTAAATATCACGTTCTCGGCGGAGTAATTTCGCCAATGGATGGAATTGGCCCGGAACAACTGAATGTTTCGCCTTTGCTACGAAGAGTCGATCGAGAAAAAACTAAAGAAGTAATTTTAGCAATCACTCCCAGTATAGAAGGAGAAACAACAACGCTTTATATCGGCGGGTTGTTGAAACCTTTGACAAAAGTAACTCGCATTGCTTTTGGTTTGCCAGTTGGCGGCGAATTAGAATATGCAGATGAAGTGACTTTGGCGCGTGCTTTGGAAGGCAGAAGAGAGATCTAATCAATTAAAAATAGAGAAGCGGTTAGATAAAATATGACATGAGAGAATTAGAAACACAGTTAATTTCTTCGACTCCCGTTCGAGAAGTTCAGGCAATACAAATATTAAGGCTTTCCCGTTTTTTATGGTGATAATAAAAAGTTATCGTATCGTAGAGTGGGTTAGGCAGGGGCGATAACTTCAGCACTTTCAACCAATAATTAACTCTCCGTGCTGTCACCCACCATCACACATCTGTAATGATGCACATCCTGATAAAATTTAAAACGCCATCCGAGTACAAGAGGAAGCCTGAATTGGCACGTTTCTGTACAGATGAACAATTCGCCTTATGGTAAATTCATAAAATAGAAAGAACCATCTTCATCGATTAAGAGAAGTGTATCTTCCGAGTCTATTTCCACGGTAGCACCCCAAATCGCTTGCCTAGTAATCGCGTCAGTTATATTGTTGAGGTTAGGAACTAGATCGGAAATTTCCTGTACTGCCCGACTTTGCCTGGAATCCATATACTACCTTGAACATACTAAGCTTTTATTCCTTTCTACGCACTAGCTAAATAAAAATCCGGAGCTTTTTACAAAAATTTACTTATTAACCTAAGTATTTAGCGTTGCTTTATCCGTGTTCGGCTACGGATCTCTACTGATGCGATCGCGTTTAGTTACGCAATTTTACTTAGGGCTGGCTTTTTCTGGGCGATCGCACCACTTGGTTGCTAGGCTGGTTATAAAAGAGATTTTTATCTCAATGTCAATTCTCTTAGGTATGGCGATCTGAGTACGGGAGAGGCAGTAAGTTAGACATGATTTCTGA
>NZ_JACJUP010000844.1:0-3228 GCF_014748295.1 Planktothrix sp. FACHB-1355
CCAAGGTTCTTGAGTTCCTTGTGCATTTTGATAGATTGTGACGGGTGTACCGCTAGAGGTATCGCAAAAAAATCCTCGTGCAGCGGCGTTTTGGGCTGGACTGGGGGGAGTGCCGATCGCTATACTGCTGAGGGCGATCGCTCCCGTTGCCACAACTTTTGTAAATACTTTCCATGTCTTCTGTGTGGTAATCTCTTTAAACAGCATAATCAGAGAAAAAAACATCGATTGCGCCCGATATAATCGGGCGCAATCGATCCGTACATAAATTTTTTATACTTCGTAATGAGATTAAAAACCCGAATATGCGAATAAGCAGCGATCGGTCACTTTATACTTGAGATCCGGGCTATAAGTGAAAACGAGGTCTTGAGGTAACTGCATGGCATCCATCCGCGAGTTGCACCAACAACTCATTAGCAAAGAACGCTCTGCTGTAGAAATTACGAAAGAAGCGTTAGAACGCATTGAGGCGCTAGAACCCAAGTTGCACAGTTTTTTGTGCGTAACCGCAGATAGAGCCATAGAACAGGCAATGGCGGTGGATGCCAAAATCGCCGCCGGAGAGGAAATAGGGCTACTGGCGGGCATTCCGATCGCCATTAAGGACAATATGTGTACCAAGGGGATTCGCACTACTTGCGGTTCCCGAATTCTGGAAAATTTCGTGCCGCCTTACGAGTCCACCGTTACCCAGAAACTAATGGATGCGGGTGCGGTGATGGTGGGCAAAACGAATATGGATGAGTTCGCGATGGGCAGTTCTACGGAAACTTCTGCCTATCAACTCACAGCTAACCCGTGGGACTTGGAACGAGTACCGGGAGGTTCTTCTGGGGGTTCGGCGGCGGCAGTGGCGGGGGGAGAATGTCTTGTTTCTCTCGGTTCGGATACGGGGGGTTCGATTCGTCAACCGGCGTCTTTCTGCGGTGTGGTGGGATTGAAACCGACTTACGGGTTGGTTTCGCGTTTCGGTTTGGTAGCTTACGCTTCTTCGCTGGATCAAATTGGGCCGTTCGGTACTACGGTGGAGGATACGGCGATTTTTTTGGGTGCGATCGCCGGTTACGACCCCAAAGATTCTACTAGCCTCAACGTGCAAATTCCCGACTATGCCAAAAATCTCAAACCCAATCTCAAAACTAGAGGCGTTCTCAGAGTTGGGGTGATCTCGGAAACTTTCGGTCAAGGTTTAGATCCCGCAGTGGAAAAAGCCGTGACGAAAGCGATCGAAGTTCTCCAAGAATTAGGGGCGGAAATTCACGTTATTTCTTGTCCGCGCTTCCGCTACGGTTTGCCTACTTACTATATTATTGCTCCCTCGGAAGCATCTGCTAATTTGGCTCGTTACGATGGGGTGAAGTATGGTTTGCGGACAACAGACGCCGATAATTTGCTAACTATGTATACCCAGACTCGCGCTGCTGGTTTTGGCACGGAAGTTAAGCGGCGGATCATGTTGGGAACTTATGCTTTATCGGCTGGATATTACGATGCCTATTATCTGAAGGCGCAAAAAGTTCGCACTCTGATTAAACAAGACTTTGAGAGTGCTTTTGAAAAAGTTGATGTTTTGGTTTGTCCGACTGCCCCGACAACGGCGTTTAAAGCTGGTGAAAAAACTGAAGATCCGTTGAGTATGTATTTATCGGATTTGATGACGATTCCGGTGAATTTGGCTGGGTTGCCCGGATTAAATGTACCGTGCGGTTTTGATGAAAAGGGACTGCCGATCGGTATGCAATTGATTGGTAATCTGTTGCGGGAAGATCAGCTGTTTCATGTGGCTTATGCCTACGAGCAATCTACTTCCTGGCATCGTCGGAAACCTCATTTGCTTTAACTCAGATCTTGCACCAGCGTCAGAAACCGGGTTTCTTGCTAATAGGAAAACTAGAAAGCCTAGATTTTTGCTGAAAAAACCCGGTTTCTCTGGTCTTATTGAGAAGATCTGAGTTAAGGAGCTATGACTAATATTTAGTAGGGTGGGCATTGCCCACCTTACCTACTAATTAATCTGTATGTCAAAAATGCCAATTACATTTCTATTGAAGTTAGTACAAATTGTAGGTGGGTTGGTAGCGATCGCATATTTATCTGCCTGTATATATCTTGTTTTTTGGCAGAATCGCTTTATCTTTTTCCCATCTTCTATAATTGAAATAACACCAGCAGGTTTGGCGAGTTTCGAGGATGTTTGGTTGCCAGTATTAGGTAGTTCGGGTAAAGTGGAACGCATTCACGGTTGGTGGATTCCCGGAGAGGGAAAACAAACTGTATTATATTTGCATGGGAATGGGATTAATATAGGAGCGAATGTTAACCATGCGATGCGGTTTCACCAACTCGGTTTTTCGGTATTGCTAATAGATTATCGCGGTTACGGACGCAGCGAAGGTGACTTTCCTACGGAAGCAAGCGTTTATCGAGATGCGGAAACAGCTTGGCATTATTTAACCGGAGAAAGACAGATTTCAGCAAAAGATATTTTTATTTACGGTCATTCTCTGGGAGGTGCGATCGCAATCGATTTAGCAGCTAAACATCCAGAGGCGGCGGGTTTAATTGTGGAAAGTTCGTTCACCTCAATGCGGAATATGGTGAACGAAAGACCTGTTTTTCAATTGTTTCCGGCAGATATCATTTTACACCAGCGGTTTGACTCTATTAGTAAGGTGCGTTCGCTCAAAATGCCAGTCCTCTTTATTCATGGTATGCTAGATACCGAGATTCCCTATGGCATGAGTAAAATGCTGTTTGCCGCCGCCCCGTCACCCAAACGCCTTTTCCTCGTTCCCGATGCGGGACATAATAATGTCGCCAGTATTGCTGGCGTCGAATATCTCCAAACTGTACAAAATTTTGTTCGATTAGCTACACATTCAATTAATAAATAAAAACTCCTATGTCTTTTGTTGGTTTGCACACTCACAGCGATTATAGCCTACTGGATGGAGCGAGTCAGCTAAACGATCTGGTAGAGCGAGCGATGCAGTTAAATATGCCTGCGATCGCACTTACAGATCACGGGGTTATGTATGGTGCAGTTGAGCTAATTAAACTTTGTCGCGGTAAAACAATTAAGCCAATTGTCGGCAATGAAATGTATGTCGTCGAAGGCGATATCGAAAAGAACGAACGAGGTAGAAAAAAATATCATCAAATTGTTTTAGCTAAAAATACTCAAGGTTACAAAAACTTAGTAAAATTAACAACAATTTCTCATCT
>NZ_JACJUP010000845.1:0-3157 GCF_014748295.1 Planktothrix sp. FACHB-1355
GATGCAGATTCGGTTCACCCTCCACAAACAAATGCCGGAATTGCTGATGTTTGGAAACAGCAAGCAGAACAAGGTAACTATGCAGGCATTCTGCTGGAAACTCCAGACTTGTCAGCCGCATCCAAAGCCTATGAAGATTATCCTGTAGACCCAGTTAACCTACCAGGTTTTGAATATACTGGCGAAATTTATGACGTTTGGTTTTCTGTAGGTGAGCAAGTTCAATATGAAGAAGAATTTCTCTATTGGAATGACAACGGAATAGCTATCCCTGCATTTGCGGCTTTTTGCAAGGAAGGTTGCCACCAGGATATGGAAATGGCAGAACGATACACACCTTATGCAATTTTGCGCCGCAATGGAGACGAAGTTGATATAGAAATTGTTGGGCAAATGTATCGTCCCTGGCTTGATGGAATTAAGCCAGAAGAATGGGACGAATAGAATTATTCTAGAGCGCCAGTCCAGTAGAATAAATTGACGAAAAGAACAAAATATGTATCGTGTAGGGGCGTTCGCGTAGCGTGCCGTAGGTATTAGCATTTGGGCGACAATTCATATCATGTCCGGTTGCATCGGTTGCTAAAGAAATCGCTCTCTTATCTGTGTTCATCTGTGTTCATCTGTCTTCATCTGTGGTAAAAAATTAACCCCAGATACCCACAAATAACCTCTCGCATCAATCATATACTACCAATGCAACCGGACACGATATTACCGCTAACAGCTCCCTTTTAATGTAAAAAGTGACGAATGCCAGTAAATACCATCACGATTCCCAATTCATTCGCAGCATTAATAGAATCTGCATCTCGCAAACTGCCACCGGGTTGAACAATCGCCACAATTCCCGCTGCTGCTGCTGTCCTAACTGAATCATCAAATGGGAAGAAACCATCGCTGGCAAGAAAAGCACCTTGAGTTTTTTCTGCTGCTTGTTCTAAAGCAATTTTAACAGAACCGACGCGATTCATTTGACCGGCACCGACACCGAGAGTAGTGCGATCGCGTGTCACTACAATAGCATTAGATTTAACGTGTTTGCACACTTTCCAAGCAAACAGCAATTCTTCTAATTGTGCTGGCGTTGGTTGCTTTTCCGTGACTACCTGCCATTGACTGGGATTTTCGATTGCATCGTCGGCAGCTTGCACTAAGAAACCACCAGCAATTGACCTCACGGTTTCTTTTGGCCCAGCAATCAAATCGGGCAAAATTAAAACTCGGACTTTCGATTTCGCCGCCAAAATTTCTTTGGCTTCCGCTTCGCATTCCGGTGCGACAACGCATTCTAAAAATGTCTTTGTCAGCGCAGTTGCGGTAGCTGCATCGATCGGTTTATTCAGTGCAACAATACCGCCAAAAGCGGAAACCGGATCGGCATTGAAAGCTTTTTCATAAGCTTCGGCAATGCTATTTCCCATTGCCGTACCGCAGGGATTGGTATGTTTGATAATTGTGGCAGCAGGAGTATCGGGAAATTCAGCAATTATTCGCCGCGCTGCTTCTAAATCAACTAAGTTGTTGTAACTTAATTCTTTACCTTGAAGTTTAGTCGCATCTGCCCAACCTTGGGAAACGGTTCCTGTTTGATACCATGCAGCTGGTTGATGGGGGTTTTCGCCATATCGCAGAGATTGCAGCTGTTGTCCGGAAAGGGCGAATCTTTGCGGTAGAGAGGTTTCATCTAATTTCTCTACAGGGGATCGATCGCTCAAATAGGAAGCGATCGCCATATCGTAAGCGGCAGTGTGGGAAAATGCTGCTAAAGCACTTTGTTGTCGAAATTCTAAAGATGTGTCTCCGCCATGTTGACGCAATTCTTCCAAGTAGGCATGATATCGATCGGGATTGCACAACACAGTCAGGTGCGCGAAATTTTTTGCCGATGCCCGAATTAAAGCTGGCCCACCGATATCGATTTGCTCGATCGCCTCTGGCAATGTCACATCCGATTTAGCAATTGTTTGCTCAAATGGATAAAGATTGACTACTACCAGATCGATCGGACGAATTTGATTATTTTCCAAATCGGCGATATCTTCCGGTAAATTGCGACGCGCCAGAATACCACCATGAATTCGCGGATGCAGAGTTTTGACTCGACCGCCCAGGATTTCCGGGTGTCCGGTGTAATCGGAAACTTTCGTTACTGGTAAACCAGCATCTTTCAGAGATTGGGCAGTTCCGCCACTGCTGATTAAATCAAAACCAAATTCTTCTACGAGACTGCGTGCCAGGTCAATTAACCCAGTTTTATTAGATACACTCAGCAGTGCCAGACGTGCCATGACTTGTGAACTTCCCTATGCTTGCCTTATTAAGAATAAAGGCGATCGAGATCGCAGTCCAGATCTGGTTTGACCGGATTGTCGTCGCAGGCTAGAGGAATTGTGACTGCTTTGGGAACTAGGATGATAGTGAAAAGCTGTAGGAGAGAGTCCTTGTCTTTAGAAGTAATTACCTTGCCACCGAAAACAGGTCAACCGCCAAAGGGTGCGATCGTCGCTTTGCACGGTTGGGGTGCCAACGGCGAAGATCTGGCATCTTTAGCACCTTTTTTGAATTTACCCGATTACGAGTTCCTGTTTCCCGATGGGCCTTTTCCTCACCCGCACGTACCGGGTGGAAGAACGTGGTACGATTTTCAGAAAAATTACGGTTTAACAGAAAGTCGCCAACTGCTGAACGAGTGGCTTACCTCTTTTGAGAGACGTACTGGTATTCCCTTGGAACGTACTATTTTGAGTGGATTTTCCCAAGGTGGGGCGATGACTCTCGATGTGGGACTGAACTTGCCACTGGCAGGCTTGGTATGTTTGAGTGGCTATTTGCATCCCATGACTCAAGAAGCAACAAATCGTAATTTTCCGCCAGTTTTGATCTTACATGGCAGACAAGATTCGATCGTGCCTGTAACTGCTGCGGTGAAAGCACGCGATATTCTATCCAACTTGGGAGTAGCGGTGCAGTATCAAGAATTTGATATGGGGCATGAAGTTACACCGGCGGTTTTGAATTTAATGCGAAGTTTTGTAATGCAGGTGATGTCATCAACAAGCTCTAAAATCTCCTAAAATCGTCTCTATATATTACCGATTGTTAAGACGAATGAGAAAAGGAAAAAAAATTAACAATCGGATTGATGCGGAAATTG
>NZ_JACJUP010000846.1:0-3166 GCF_014748295.1 Planktothrix sp. FACHB-1355
GAATGGATAAAAAATTGCCTGACGTAGCTTTTTAAGACGGCTTGATTAAGCTCGGTTTTGAGGTAAAATCTGAATAGATACTTTTGAACTTGGTGTTGCGTGTCTCTGTCTTCCAGCATTCGCGCCACTAAGCCATCTGCGGTATATTCATCTAAAAACTCTGCTTGCAAATCTGGGGTAGATCCACAGAGAAGATGACAAAGTGACAAAACATAACGGCGTTCTTCCCAAGGCAAACTTTCCGCCCATTTTTTCGCAAGTGGAGGAAGTGTTTCCAGAATGCTGTAGGATTGAAATTTTCGCGGTTTGGACGAGTTTCCAAGTTTGGGTTTCATAAGCGGAAGCAGGTATAGGTAGATACACAAAGGTTATCCGCATTTAGCTTGAAACAAGTGTTGCTGAGGAGCGGGCTCAGCTTTTATAGCTAGGGGCCAGAAAAAGTCAAAAGTCAAAAGTCAAAAAAAGAAGCTATAATAAACGGCTTGATGGAATTAAGAACGTCCTAACTGCCTTGTTGCTATAACTGTTAAGTTTTGACTGTTACTTTTGAGTTTGGTTGCGATCGAGCTACTATTTAGTATTCCCAAACAGCTGTGAGAACACAAAATCCTTCTGGATTGCAACAAAAGTCTATTTTATCTCAGATATCTGCCAAAAGTCTGTAACATCGTATCCCAGTTCGCCCAACATCTGACGCAGGAGGGGCATACTCAGACCGATGACGTTGGAGTGACAGCCTTCGATTTTCTCGACAAAAAGACCTCCTTTGCCTTCAAGGGCGAAACATCCAGCACATTTTAGCGGTTCGCTGCTGGCGACGTATGCTTCGATTTGACGATCGCTGACATTGGCAAAGTACACCCGCGTCACCTGAGATCGCACCAAAGTTTTGCCCTGCTGTTGGTCAATTAAAGCATGACCCGTATACAGGTCACCAACTTTACCGCGCATCATTTGCCAACGGGCGATCGCTTCTTCTGCATCAGCCGGTTTGCCGTGAATTTCGCCTGCGATCGCCAACACAGAATCACAACCCAACAATAGCGCATCTGCGAACTGAGGTGCCACTGTTTCCGCCTTGCGTTGCGCTAGCGTTTTTACCAGTTCCGCCGCATTGTCGATATTGACTTGCGACTCATCAAAATCGCTGGGACAGACAACTGCTTCTATGCCAGCAATTTGTAACAAACGACGGCGGGCTGGCGAGGCAGAAGCTAATACTAATTTGGGATTTGGGATTTGGGATTTGGGATTGACCATTTCCTTGTCAGTTGTCAGTTGTGCGTTGTGATTTGGCATCTGCCAAAAGTCATAAGTTTTTGGTTAGTTTGCGATCGCAAACTGACCAACTAATAGACAAAGAAAGAATCAACAATTTGCTGGAACTGATTTTTCACTTTTTGCCAGCGCTTTTCTGTAGTGGATGCGCTAAAAGTATAGAGTTTGCTGTTGTTGAGGACAACACTGGTTAAATTGTGCCGTTCCTGGTTGGGCAATTTTATGAGATATTCCAAAAGGTAGTACATTTTGCCATTACCTTCTCTCGCCTCGGCATTCACCAATTCCGCTTCGCGTCCAGATCCCGCAGGAGCTAAAGCAACTTTGGACAGTTTATATCCTACCTCACTAGCAGTGCCCAGATCGCTGAGCGTTTTGGCAGATTCCACTGGACTGATGACCACGCTGACGTTCTCGCTTTGCTCGATCAAATCGTGGAACACCACATCGGGGCCATTTTTTGATACTTTGACTGGTATCCAACCATTAGGATAAAGGAACTGGTAGCCGTCCATGCTATCAATATAGCTTTTCAAACCGACAGTGCCGCCAACGCAACTTGTCAGAGTCAAGCTTAGCACGACTAAAAGTACCGCTGCGATTCGTTTGAGCATCTCTAGATATTTCCCTTGGGCAGTGTCGTTATATTTTCTCATTTATTTGACGCGATCGCAGTTGACCTAGAGCGAGGGAGTGGGGGAGTGGGGGAGTGGGGGAGTGAAAAAATTATGTAGGTCGCGCACCTGCAAACCGCTATATACCACTATATAAGAGGGATACTTTAAAAGCACAAGTGCAGAGAAGAAATCGCTTATTATTACAAATTATCAAAGAAGGACAAGCGATGTTGATAACTACCGAATTGCGATGGTTTAATCGCGGTAAACTACCAGAAGATATTAAAGATTGGTTTAACGGCGATGCGCTAGGCGAACATCACCAATCACCAGAAGAACGAGAAGATATCTATTTATATATTCCCGAATGTGAATATCTGGGAATCAAACTTCGACAGCAGCGTTTGGAAATCAAATTGCGAAAAGCCGAATTGGATACTTTGAGTTTTGGAGATAATGTAGAAGGTAAGGCAGAAAAATGGGTGAAGTGGAGTTGTGAAGATGCGACAGCAGAAAGTTTGATTCCCGCAGATGCGCTCAAAAAAAGGCCGTGGGTGAGTGTAAAAAAAGTGCGATCGCAACGCAAATACCAAGTCTCTGCCGATGCTTCGGTAACATCAGTACCTGTCGATAAAGCCATTAACCAAGGCTGTAATGTAGAAATCACCCAACTCGATATCAAAGACAATCTTTGGTGGAGTCTTGCCTTGGAAGCATTTGGCGAAGATGCCAATTTAATGTATAATCTTGAAACTGTATCTATTTGGCTATTCCAAACTTACTCCGCCTCTAAATTGCAAGTTCAAAATTCCTCCGCCTATCCCCAATGGCTTGCTTTTCAATCTAAAGACTTACCCAAAAAAACTCTTTTTTGACCCCACTATGAGTTTTGTTGCACTGCTGATTTTATTGGTATTTGTTTCTGCCATTCCCCTTGGCTTAGCCTTGTGGCTAAAAAAGCGCTATAAAAAAACGAAATTTGTCTTATTTGCCCTCACCGGATTGCTTGTACTCACGCAAACGAGCGTTTGGCTATATGATGTTAGCGGAATGCAGGCATACAACCATTATCTTCAAATTCAAACTTTTTTAAATCAACCTTTCACAGGGTTGCGTCAAGTTGGTTTGACGCGGAGTAAAGGGATTATTGCTCTTTCGTATATGAGTGAAGGATTGGTAAGTTATGCGATGCAAAATCCAGCACGGAAACCAGAAATAATTGCTTTATTGAAAAAAGCGATCGCCATTGCGCTTCACCCCGATATTTCACC
>NZ_JACJUP010000847.1:0-3201 GCF_014748295.1 Planktothrix sp. FACHB-1355
TAGGGAGGCAACCGCCATCATAGTTAACGCCAATAAGCTTGTTTTTGCTGAAATCGATCGCATAATTTTTCGAGCCATCTCGCTTTTACCAGAAAATTTATTTTTACTCTTGTTAACCCTCAGATTTTCACCGCAGGGCTACTACTGATATTGACATATAAGAATGAAATCTAGATGAAATCTTTGCACATTTGGAAAAATTCATTCTCTCCTTAGAAAGATGCGTATTTTAAAATTTTTCTATAATAATATCTTGCACCAGAGTCAGGAACCGGGTTTCTGGCAAATATCTTTCCCTGAAAGCTTAGATTTTGCGTTGAGAAACCCGGTTTATTCAGCCTTATTAGCAGAACAGTATTGAGTGCCCGCGATTATTATTAAATATTTATCGATTTACGCTAGGCTTGGCGCTTGAACCAGTCGTCGGTTTTGTATTTGTGGGGTGATGTTGCTTGTGCTGAGCTGTAGTGGGTTTATTATTCTTGCCCATCATTCCGTTAGCCATCATGTTAGCCATCATAGACTCACAGCACTTTTTGTTATCATTCTTATTGCTTGTCATTTGCTGGTGCTGGGCTGGCGCTTTAGCAGTGGTGTGAGAAGGTGGAGTTGGCGTTGTCGTTTTGTTTTGTGCAAAGAGAGGACTGAATGTAAGTGCCAGCACTGTTAGACCGCCAGCAGCAGCACTGAGGATGTTTTGAGTAACTCTATTCATATGTTGGGAAACCTTCTGCTAAACAATCTCGTTTTGGCTTCCTATTTATTAGTTTGACACTTATTTATGAAATTAGCATGAAATCCTATTTTGATAATTTTTAACAATATCTATGTTGTTTTAAGTAAGTGGGCATAAATAAACCAAAGATAATTTGTAGGGTGGGGACTGCCCACCATTAGCTCATATCAAGGATTACAAGCATTTTGGTGTGTACTGCCCACCTTACTTCTTCTTCCCCTAGCCCCCAGCCATAATTGCAAATTTGAGATTTCAGATTTGATTCCCCCACAAGAGGCGAGGGATTAACCAAAAATTTGAAATTTTAAATCTAAAATCTGAAATCTTCAATCAACCCCACCTGTGTCCGTGGCCCCATCGGGAAGGGTATGGGTGGGGCTGTAAACCTTTCTGGGCCAAAAAAAGACGGGACAAAGGCCAATTTGTCATCGAACTTTGGAAAACTGTAGTCAAACAAGCGCCCCTACTTGGAACAAACCACTTAAAATGGGTTGGATTTGCACACTCTTACTCCAGGCCAACCATTATGCCTCGTCGTGATGACCTCCACAAAATCCTGCTGTTGGGTTCTGGCCCAATTGTGATCGGCCAAGCCTGCGAATTCGACTATTCGGGCACTCAGGCTTGCAAGGCACTCCGCAGTGAAGGGTACGAGGTGGTGTTAGTTAACTCCAACCCAGCCACCATTATGACCGATCCGGAAACGGCAGACCGCACATATATTGAGCCGCTGACGCCGGAAATGGTGGAAAAAGTGATTGCCAAAGAGCGTCCCGATGCTCTGTTGCCCACGATGGGCGGACAAACTGCGTTAAATTTGGCGGTAGCTTTATCAAAAAATGGCGTTTTGGAACGCTACGGTGTTGAATTGATCGGAGCTAAACTGGAAGCGATCGAAAAAGCAGAAGACCGACAGCTATTTAAAGAAGCGATGCAAAAAATAGGTGTAGGCGTTTGTCCTTCCGGCATTGCTTGCAACGTTAACGAAGCTAAAGAAATCGCTCATCAAATTGGCACCTATCCCCTCATTATTCGACCCGCTTTTACTATGGGAGGGTCGGGTGGTGGTATCGCCTACAACCAAGAAGAATTTGAAGTAATGGCGCAAGCTGGTATAGATGCCAGTCCCGTTTCCCAAATTTTGATCGAAAAGTCGCTTTTAGGCTGGAAAGAATATGAATTAGAAGTAATGCGAGATCTGGCGGATAACGTGGTGATTATCTGCTCGATCGAAAACATCGACCCGATGGGTATTCACACAGGCGATTCGATTACCGTCGCACCCGCACAAACTCTCACAGATAAAGAATACCAGCGCCTGCGCGATGCTTCCATCAAAATTATCCGCGAGATTGGTGTAGAAACTGGCGGTTCTAATATTCAGTTCGCCGTCAATCCGGTCAACGGCGAAGTAATTGTCATTGAAATGAATCCCCGCGTGTCTCGTTCTTCCGCGTTAGCTTCCAAAGCTACCGGTTTCCCCATTGCCAAGTTTGCTGCTAAATTGGCAGTCGGTTACACGCTGGATGAAATTAATAATGATATTACCAAGAAAACGCCGGCATCCTTTGAGCCAACAATTGACTACGTGGTCACGAAAATCCCGCGTTTTGCCTTTGAAAAGTTCCCCGGAACGACACCGATACTGACAACGCAAATGAAATCGGTGGGTGAAGCAATGGCAATCGGTCGCACGTTCCAAGAATCGTTTCAAAAGGCATTGCGAAGTTTAGAAACCGGTCGCTCCGGTTGGGGTTGCGATAAATCGGAAAAATTGCCTTCCCTCGAACAAATTCGCGCTCAGTTGCGGACGCCAAATCCAGAACGAATTTTCACTTTGCGTCACGCGATGCAGTTGGGAATGTCGGTAGAAGATATCTACGAACTGACGGGAATCGATCCTTGGTTTTTGGATAAGATGCAGGAATTGCTGGAAACCGAAAAATTCTTGAAACGCACTCCTTTGCAACAAATAACTAAGGAGCAGTTGTTTGCAATTAAGCAACAGGGATTTAGCGACCGGCAAATTGCCTTCGCCACGAAAACCAAGGAAGATGAAGTGCGCGAGTACCGTAAAAGTTTGGGCGTTATCCCCATTTACAAAACAGTCGATACCTGCGCGGCAGAGTTTGAGGCGTTTACCCCTTATCACTATTCCGCTTATGAATTGGGTTGTGGGGTACAATCGGAAACAGCAGATCTCGATTACCCCGAAAAAGGTGAATCGGAAGTCTTGCCATCCGATAAACAAAAGGTGATGATTTTGGGTGGCGGCCCTAATCGCATCGGACAAGGGATTGAGTTCGATTATTGCTGTTGTCACGCATCCTATGCTTTGCGCGGTGCCGGGTTTGAGACGATTATGGTAAACTCGAATCCGGAAACGGTTTCGACGGATTACGATACGAGCGATCGTCTCTATTTTGAACCGCTCACTAAAGAAGATGTTCTCAATATCATTGAGA
>NZ_JACJUP010000848.1:0-3222 GCF_014748295.1 Planktothrix sp. FACHB-1355
GATTCTCCTGTGAGCTTGTAACCGACTTGAGTTGTGGGATATCCTAGATTATCTAATACTTGATTGAGATAATTCCATCCCAAATAATCTATTATTTGATTGGTGGCAATGTTGCTACTCCGGGCAATCATTTCCGTCAACAAATATCGGAAAGTATAAGATTTACCCGCTTTGATGGGTGAATAATCTTCTTCAGTAAAGTTGCTGGTGTCAACATAGATCGTTCGATCCAAACTCATGTTATTTTGGGATAATTTTTGCAAAAGTGCGATCGCGATCGGAACTTTAATTAAACTGGCGGCACTTTGCGGCGGTCGATCGCCTTGATAGCTCCAACATTTTCCCGAAATTTCGCACACTGTAATTCTGGCTGAATTAAGGCCGCTATCCGATGCTATTTTCGCCAGATTTTTTGATGATGAAAACTTGATAACAGCCTTTTTATTGGAGTTGTTATTTTTAGTTTTATATGCTAAATAAGGGAGGGATTTCGCTATAGCGCAGGGTTGTATATGAATGGGCGAAACAACTTCTTTGGTAGAAGAAACGAAAATAGCATAACTAGCAAGTGCTGCTGGGGGAGGGGTAACTCCCATGATGCTAATTAGAATTGCCAAAGATTGTCCAGCTAGTTGGTAGGGCACGTATTTTTCTCCTTTTACACCACAGAATTATCGATTTCTTTTTTGTCTTTCTACCATACAGTTGCTGGTGTGGTGGGCATTGCCCACCCTACGAGAGGGGAAATTGTGAGTGAATATTCCACCGACTGCCGTCATGAATTAGCAGAGTTAGCTTATCGGCAAGAAACTCATATTGTAACGATCGCTCCTGGAATTCCGGCCATGCAGCATGAAAGTTCTGTCGTGTCAAGTCTTTGAAGGCAACCGTCATGTGAGGGGCAAAAGGGCGTTTTTTGGAGACAGGATCTACAATACTCAAAGATGTTTCCATACGAGCCATCAAGTCTTTTTGTAAAGATAATAGTGCGGGCGTTTTGAGAACATTGATATAAATGACTCTGGGCGGAAAAGCTGCAAATCCTGATAATGTAATGGGTACTGCTTGTTGCGTACTGGCAAAACTGCTGAGTGATTCTAGCAAAGTCGGGACTGAATCGATCGCATATTCAAAAGGCGGTTGCAAGGTAATATGCGGGGGAGACTTTTGGGCATGGCGGCTATTGTAGCGATCGGCAAAATATTGCTTAATCTCATTAGCTCGCGACTGCATTTCCTGGGGCGGTAGAAGTGCGATGAAAAATCTTTTTTTTGATTTGTCCATAATAGTAGAATTACAAATATCAGAGAAACTGGGTTTCTTGGGGCGCTCCAGATAAATTCGGCTTGGACAATTAAAGAAACCCGGTTTCTTACTGCGCCAAGCGAACATTAGCACAAAAAGGATTAATTGGAATGCCTTGGTTTGTCAAAATCGAACAAGGAATTGTCGATAAACCTACGTTTGACAAATACGTACCCGCACATAAAGCTTACGTACAAGATTTGATTGCCAAAGGACATCAGGCGCGTAGCGGGTACTGGGCGGAACGCGGCGGCGGAATGCTCCTATTCCAAGCGGCTACGATCGAAGAGGCGCGAGCGATCGTATCCCAAGATCCCCTAGTGAAAAATGGCTGCGTTAAGTACGAACTTCACGAATGGCGAGTCGTAGTCGAGTAGTCGGTGAAGGATAAGAGTAATTTGGCCAATTACTAAAAAAAGCAATCATTCGCAGATTTTCAGCCCAAATTATTGCTTGGCAGAAATCCTATTTCTACATCTGTGGCATCTTGTCAAACTTGGGCAGTTGTGGGTCAGTATAATCCCAAGCGGGAGCGTTCGCCGCAAAAATGACCATGCTGGGTTGGAAAATAGAAGGATCGTCTAAGCTACTGGCGCTAATCGCACCCATTTCCGGAAAGCCAGAAGACTCAGCGTAGATGGAACAACCGCAGTTGGGACAAAAACCGCGCCGCACCATATTCCCACTCTCACCCTGCGATTCGTAGAACTTGAGTTCACCGGAGATTTTGACAGCAGACCTGGGGACAGCTAACTTGGAACTGTGACCTGTGGCGCTGGTTTTGCGACAGTCAGAACATTGACAGTGCATGGCGGCGAAGGGGGATGCCTGACATTCGTAGCGCACAGCCCCGCACAGACAGCCACCGGAGAAAACCTCGGTCATCTCAAAAATCCTCTTGTCATTCTAGCGATTGTTTTTTCCCTTCTAGTTTGTACGATTCAAAATGGGAAATAGGGAAAATTTAAGAGAAATCTCAAATAGACAGTTTCGCTGATTTTCCCCAGCCCCCTATTGTTCGATAAGTAAGTGCTGATGGTTTTCAGTATCATGGTCATCAGGGGTAAGAATTGAGAAACCCTTTGATAAAGAGGAACGAACTACTGTGCAGCCTACGGATGCTACTAAATTTACCGATAAAGCTTGGGAAGCCATTGTCAAATCGCAAGAGGTGCTGCGTCGCTATCAACATCAGTATCTGGAGGTAGAACATTTAGCGATCGCACTTCTGGAACAAGAAGGACTGGCACACCGCATACTCAATCGCGCCGGCATTGACTCCGCCCGTCTGGTGTCCCAACTTGAATCTTATGCAAAATCACAAACCAGAATCGTTGCTAAGAGCGATGATATATACCTGGGCAAAAACTTAGATGTATTGCTCGATCGCGCTGAGTCGGCAAGGGTATCTTGGCAAGATGGGTATATTTCTGTCGAACATTTAATCATAGCCTTTGCTGAAGACGATCGCATCGGTCGTCGGTTACTCAAACCTTTCGATACAGATGTCAAAAAGCTGGAAGCTACTATCAAAGCGATTCGCGGCAGTCAAAAGGTTACCGATCAAAACCCGGAAAATCGTTACGACGCCTTAGAAAAGTACGGGCGCGACTTGACAGAACAGGCAAAAGCTGGTAAACTGGACCCCGTAATCGGACGGGATGATGAAATTCGCCGCGTGATTCAAGTGCTATCGCGCCGGACGAAAAACAATCCCGTGCTGATTGGAGAACCGGGAGTTGGGAAAACTGCGATCGCAGAAGCTTTAGCTCAGCGGATCGTTAACGGCGACGTACCGGAATCTTTGAAAAATCGCAGATTGATTTCCCTGGATATGGGCAGTTTGATTGCCGGTGCCAAATATCGGGGAGAATTTGAAGACCGCCTGCGATCGGTATTGCGGGAAGTCACCCACTC
>NZ_JACJUP010000849.1:0-3217 GCF_014748295.1 Planktothrix sp. FACHB-1355
TTCCCTGGCTAACGCGATCGAAAGCAGCTAGCAATGTGTCGATTTCCCGTTCTCGTCCATACAGCTTTTGCGGAATTTGAAACTTGTCAGAAATATCTTGCTGACCGAGTGGGAAGGGATCGATCTGTTCTTTAGCCTGCCACTGTCGCAGACATTCCTCTAAATCTGCTTTCAGTCCATACGCTGATTGGTAACGATCTTCAGCGTTTTTCGACATCAACTTCAGCACTATTTCCGACAGGACTGGCGGAATATCTGGTTTGTGTTCGTGCAGTAGCGCTGGTTGCCTAGCAAGATGACAATGCACCAATTCCAGTGCATCTTGTGAAGGAAAAGGTAATTGACCAGTTAGTAACTCGTAGAATGTCACACCCAGCGAATAAAAATCAGTTCGATAATCGATCGCCCGATTCATTCGTCCAGTCTGTTCGGGCGAGATATAGGCTAGCGTCCCCTCCAAAAAATTTGGATTGCGAAAAGTTGAGTTTTCGCGTGAAAGCGTTGTAGAGATGCCAAAGTCAATTAGTTTGACTTGCCTAATGGTCTGATTCCAAACAATATTCGATGGGTTAATATCTTTGTGGATAACGTGCTGCTGATGTACCTGACCTAAAATTTCAACAACCTGAATGGCAAGTGGGAGAAATTCAGCGAGAGCAAACGGTTTGTTCTGGATTACACAACTGAGAGATTCACCGCCAAAGTCTTCCAACACCATTATCCACTGATACAAGTGGTTTTCTAAGCCATAAGCTTTTACCACTCCTTTTTGAGTGAAGGATTGTGTCGTCTCATACTCTCGCTTAAACCAAGCTATTCTTTCCGGTGGAGGACAGGTTGGTTTGAGAATTTTGAGTACGATCGGTTGCGAATCTTCTATCCGATATCCACGATAAACAAAGGAGTTGGCACTCTCATAGAGTTTTTCGGTGATTCGGTAGCCTGGAAAGGATGTCAACATTCATCTTAAGTTAATCTTGTTTTGAAGGTTCTGGTTCTGGTTCGGGGTCGGGATCGGGAAAAGGGTCTTCTGGGTTAGGATCGTTGCAAATTTCTGCCAATGGAGTAAGTTTATCGGCAAAGAAAGCCGCTATTTTTGCACTGCTCTTGCTCTCAATCAACGCCTTGTCCATTTCAGATAATCCGAACGCATCTGCCACGGTTTTAGGCTGCCGAGCAAATGCTATCTGCTGTTTAGGATTAATGGCGATATCGGTCAAAAAATCGAGTAATTTGCTCATAGTCGATATGTCTCCTGACTATTTGAGAAGAATTTCAACACGACACTAAAAGTGAACTATTTTATTGAGCGACGCTAACCCACTCCTTAGCTATATTTGCTAACACTCTATCAATTTCCTCTTTGTTAAGGCGCTCATACCCTTCTTCATAAGCATGGAGTGCAAGCTGAGCGTACTGTCCAGAAGGCGACTCATCAAAACTATGGGTTTCTCTAGGATTCTCATACGGAGGAAGAAACAAAAAGCCAAGGTCTAAAACTTTAGGCCGTTTAAAAACTTTTGCATAAGTTTTTAAGGCTGTCTCTACATCTTGGTAGGTAAGCTCCCATTCTCGTCGTGCTTCTTCGATAAGCCCAGCGTCTTGCAAGGCGCGAGCTTTCTGCCTATGAACCACAGCCCGAAAAGCCCTCGCCCAGGCATATTTATCATTGCCCTGAATTGCACTATTGAAATCCTGTATTGCTCGATCGTAGTATGGCTGTTGTTGCGTGCCTTGTCCTCCACCGTCCTCTCCATTGAGCAGCCCAAGAAAGCGGTAGACGAAACCCCTTCGGACGTAAGCCCAAGTATAGTTTGCGTCGATCTCGATCGCTTGGTTCAAATACTGTTCTGCGTCCGTTAGAAGAATTTTTACGTTCTTATCTATGCCTCTGGTTTTTTGGTCTATAGCCCACCAAATCTTGTTTTCACCCCGATGCGCCAAAGCCCAGGCATAATTAGGATTGCATTGAATTGCGTTCTCATACTTTGAGTCTGCTTCGTTGTAAAAGTTAGATTTACTAGGGTTTAAGCGTTTCTCAATACCGCCTAAGTAAGAGAGAGTTACACCCCAGTGAGCCCACGCCCAAGCATAGGTGCTATCTTCTGTAGTTGCTTCTTTAAAATACTGTGCTGCATCGTTAAGTATTTGATTGATGTTATCCTCAATATACTCATCCTGATTGTACCTGGCCATCAGACGAAGATTTTCTCCTTCTCTGGCTTTGGATATGGCTTCTTTTCTTCCCATTGTGTGTCTCCTTGGATATTAAGTGGATGTTCAAAAAATTACTAACAAACTTGAGTTTAATTCTGCTTTTAGCTTGGTTCAGCAATTAACATAAAAAACTTCGGCGAGTTTCGCAGTTCCAGCCAAGCTATGTCGTGCCGCGCAAACTCGATCGCTTCATCCTCAAGTAAGATGGCTTCTTGAAGATAATTCAACGCTTGCTCTGTCTGGCCTTCAATGGCAGCTAAACCTCCTAGTCGATACAAAACTATACCTCGCGCTTCAGAATTTACCAGATCTAGTAATGCGCTTCGCGCTGTATTGATATCTGATTGAGCCTCGACTAATCCTTGCCAGCGAGTTTTGAATACAGCAATATTGTACAGAGCGAAATTATCGCCTGGGTTCTCCAATAATGCTTCCTGGCAACAATGGCTCGCCTCAGCATATCGCCCACAATAACTGAGTAACATCCCGCGCTCGCTAAGCCGATCGTTAAATAAAGTTCGATCGAGTGCGATCGCTGTGTCGAAATCTACCAACGCATCTTCATACCGTCTCAGCATATCATTAATGCGAGCGCGATAAGCAATTGCCCAGGCATAGTCTGGCTTTAATTCAATAGAGCGGCTAAAATCCGCTAAAGCTTTTTCGTAATAACGATGCCCCATGAAGCGGTAGGTTACGCCTCGATGAGCGATCGCCCAAGCATAGTCAGATTTTAATTCAATAGCCCGATCGAAGTCAACTAGGGCTTCGGGATAGCGTTTCATCATGCGGTATACTTCCCCTCGGCGGGCAATTGCCCAAACATAGATGGGATTTTGTCCAACCGCTCGGCTAAAGTCAGCTAGTGCTTCTTCATACTGTTTAAGTAAGCGGTAGATGTCTCCCCGGTGGGCGATCGCTTTAAAGTCGTTGGGATTATATGCAATAGTTTGATTCAAGTTGGCGAGGATTTCCCCATAGCTATTCAAGTTAACCCTCC
>NZ_JACJUP010000085.1:0-11065 GCF_014748295.1 Planktothrix sp. FACHB-1355
CATTGAGAGCGCTCAAGAAAATCACCGGTATTTCGCGGGTAATTTCGTTGGCTTTGAGCTGCTGGCAAACTTCATAGCCATCCATATCTGGCATCATAATATCCAGCAAAATTAAATCGGGCGGATCGGAACTGGCTACAGTTAAAGCAAGTTTTCCATTGATGACTCGCCTAACTTCATAATCGTGAGATGTGAGTATACTCGACAGAAGTTGCAGGTTTTGCGGTACATCATCAACGATTAAAATATCTCCCCTAGTTTCTTGAGTGCGATCGCTAAACATTGCTTGTTAAATCTATTATTTGATCCAGGCGAAAATCTTGAACTTTTTTGGCTAGCGCTTCAGCTAGACCTATATTTTCTGGAGGAATTTCTTCTAGCAATTTCCCAATTTCTTTTTCTCTAGCAGAGATAGCTGCCGCGTGCAATTTTGCTACCCATTCAGCAGGCATTTGCGCGAGAGCTTCCTTTAAATTAGGTATGCTACTCGATAAACGATTGCTTTCAGTATTTTCTCGTAAATCACCTCCCGTCGAGCTAAGTTCTTCATTTAAAGATTTTGCTTCTTCGTACAGATATAACACACCCAGATATTGAGCCATCTTTTCAAAAATTTCTGACTCTTGGAAAGGTTTGCGGACAAAATCGTCGCAACCTACTGACAAAGCAAGGCGACGGTCTTCTTCAAAGGCGTTTGCGGTCAGGGCGATAATGATGGTTGGCGACTGCGAACTGGGAATCCCCATCTCTCCATTTTCCCATTTTTCCTTCTCCCTCGCCCTAATCTGTTTGGTAGCCTCGTATCCGTTCATCACAGGCATCCGTATATCCATCCAAATCAGGTCTGGTTTCCAACTCGACCATAATGTCACGGCTTCTTGACCGTTCTCAGCCGATCGCACTGCAAAGCCAATTTCCGTCAGCAGCTGAGTCAGCAAAAGGCGGTTTTCCAAGCGATCCTCAACCACAAGGATGCGATATTCTCTTTGGTCGGGTGCTAAGCCGATCGCCTTAGACTTTTGTTGTGTTGTCTCAATCTCAGTCGCCTCTCCCAAACCAACCTGGATATCAAAGTTAAAAATCGCGCCTTTTCCCAACCCACAGCTAACCGAAATATCTCCTCCCATTAACTGTACAAATTTGCGACTAATGGGTAAACCCAATCCAGTTCCTTGCTGAGATTTTCGACCTGTTTCTGTTTGTCCGAACGGTTCAAATAACAAGTCAATTTCTTCAGGAGCGATTCCCGGCCCAGTGTCTTCCACCTCAAAAGTTAAAATCAAATAATCTTGACTTTTTACCTGTAACTGGCTCTGCTTGTGAACGTAATTTTTGCCTTTGCCTTTCACGCGAAGCGTAACGCTTCCTCGCTCAGTGAATTTAATGGCATTTCCCAGGAGATTGATTAAGCACGATCGCAATTTTATCTCATCAGTTTTTACATATTGGGGAATGTCTGCGTCGAGCTCAAAAATTAGCTTTAATCCTTTAGATTCAGATCTCAGTCGCAGCATCTTTTCGAGCGTATCTAAGAGGCGAATTAAGTCAAAACTACTTTCATAGAGCGTGAGCCGACCCGCCTCTATTTTTGACATTTCCAGAATGTTGTCGATCAACGACAAAAGATGTTCGCCGCTGCGACTGACAATTTGTAAGTGTTGCTGATGTTCTGAGGATAAAGATGAGTCCCGACTCATCACTTGTGTAAAGCCCAGAATAGCGTTGAGCGGGGTACGCAGTTCGTGGCTCATATTCGCTAAAAATTCACTTTTGGCACGGTTGGCTGTTTCTGCGGCTTGAGCGTAAGTTTGCGACTGTTGATAAAGCACAGCATTGCGAATAGAAATAGCCGCTTGCGCTGAGAGAAGTTTCAAAACTTCCAGACGCTTGGGGTTAAATGCTCCGATGGTTAAGTTATTTTCTAAATAGAGAATGCCGCTGAGTTCGCCTTGGTGGAAAATAGGAGTGCAAAGGATAGATTTTGGTTGCCGCTTTTTGATGTAAGCATCTGTATTAAAAGTATCTTCCGCCGTCGCATCGTTTAAAACTAAGACTTCCTTGGTTCGGGCAACATACTTAATAAGTGAAATCGGTATATCTGCCGAGATTTTAACCGGGATAGATTGCAAAACAGTGACAGAATCTTGCTTGTGGTTACCTGTAGCTTCAATCAGCAATTGATTATCTTTGTTAAGAATTAAAACTCCGGTTTCAGCCGCAGCATTTTCGATGAGTATTTTCATCAAATTTTGCAGTAATTTATCGAGGATAATTTCGCTAGCGATCGCCTGAGAAGCTTTGAGAACTGTTGACAAGTCTAAGACTTCGCTGCTGGCAGTTGAGGTTCTCGTCGTTTTAACATCGGATGATAAAATAGGTACGCCGCGACTGGGAATAATTAGTTGAGCATATTTTTTTTGTAAATCTTCTACTTTGCGAGTTGCACCCCAGCGACTGTAACTGGAGTGTGCCTTAGTCATGTATGTTTCTGCAATTTCTGTTCTCTCAAATTCTAGATAAAATTTGGCTGCCCACTCGTAAGCTAGCGCTTCAGTTGGCAGAAGAGCGTTATCTTTAGCTGATGCGATCGCTCTGTCATAAAACTGTGTAGCTTGCCAGTTATTTCCCCTTACCCTGGATATTTCTGCTTCCACTAATAACCAGTGCGGGAGAAAGTTTTCCGGACAATTATTTGCCCAGTTTTTCAGCTTTTTACAGTTCTCTTGCAAAGCGCTCAAATATTCCTTTTTTTCTGTCGAGTTTGCACTTGCATAAAGCCCTAATATAATCAAGGATTTGTAAATGTAGTGCAGGGCTAATTGAAATTGCGTATCTACAACAGCGAGCGTCTTTTCCGCCTCGGTTATCATCCGATCGGCTTCAGCATAATTTTCATAAATCAAATAAATAAAAGCTTTGGAAAAGTAATAAGTACTTATGCCATAAGCGTAAGCAGTTTGTTGAAACGTTTCTAAAGCGATAGACTCATCAAAACCTGCATAACTTAAACTAAATTTACTTTCAGTTTTTCCTGTTAAGTTCGACAAAACGCTTTGTTGAACTCTCAATGCCCAACCCGCTGTTGGTTCGGTATCTATAGCAAAACCAACATAATTGTCAAATTCGTCTAAGAGACTGTTCAAATTTTGACAAATCATCAATCTTTGCCAAAAACAGAATAAGGCGCTGTGATGACACCAGGAAAAATCTCCCACTGCCATTGCGGCGCTATAAGCTTTTTTCTGAATTTCAATATTTTCTTTGAGTGGCTTTCTCCAAGGCAATATAAAGTTGCCAAAGGACATATAAATTCGCCCATTAAGACTGGTATTGTGGAATTTATCGTTAATTTTTAAAGCAATGACTCCAAACTCATATCCAGTTTCGTATTCGTAAAATTTTCCGCACAACATCGTGCCATACCAAGCGTAGACAAATCCAGAAAGATTGGTGTTTCCCTGTTTGAGGCAAATATTGACCATTGTCAACACGCTCAATGCCAGCAAAGGTTGATTGATTAAGTAGGTTGGCGGCACTAAATTAATTAAAATTAAAATCGCAATTTTTGATGCTTCATCCACCAATTCAGGTGCATCAATTAAGTCAGCAATTTTTCTCTTGCCCAAACTTTTTTTAACTTTTTTTGCTGTGGATAATATGTCGGTTTGACTGGGTGAATAAGGTAAAGTCACGCCAAATAACTCTAAAGTTGATAACCCAACCCTAATCGCTTCTTCGTAGCGAGCGTTATTTTGGTAGTGAATGAGTCGAATGCTATTAATCTTTGCTCGATCTAAGTTATTTTTTGCTTGTGATAAAGCTTGATAAACTAATTTTTCCGCTTTTTCAAAGTGCTGAATAATATAATTACATTCAATTTTTTCTAAGTAAAAATCTAACGTCAATTGATACTGAGTTAGCCAGCTATCGTTTTCTAAGATGTTCAGCCCTGCTGTAAAATACTTTAAGGCAGGTTCGTAAGCCGTTGATTGTTTCGCTTTTTTACCAGCGAGAAGATTGAGTTGAGCTAATTCGTGTCTTTGGTTTGGTTCTGTCAATAACTCAATCCCAATATTTAACTGGTTAACAATGTCAAAAATGTTTGCTTCTATCTGTTCTGAAGGCGTGTTTTGTAGCAATAATTGACCTATTTTCAGGTGCGTTGACTGCTTGAGAGCGTCGGGAATGAGGGAATAGGCGGCTTGCTGTACGCGATCGTGCAGGAATCTATAGCCTAATCTGCAATTGTCAAAGCTGAAATTTTTGAGTTCTTCCGAATCAAAAAATCGCGGAATTTTGTAATCTTTATTTAATGGCAAAATTAGTCCTACCTGCAAGGCTGACCACAAATTTTCTGTTGCCTCTGAGAGGGGTTTTTCGCTAATGATGGCCAGGATATCCAAATTGAAGCGATCGCCTATACAAGCTGCCAATTTCAAAGCTTCTTGAGTTGCCTGCGACAGCTTGCGGATATTATTAGCAACCAATTCGACTACACCGAGATCGGTAATTCCAAAAGCCTGAATCTGTTCGATATCCCATAACCAAATTCCTTTAGAAAAATCAAAAGACAATAGCTGTTCCTGGTACAGCGTTTTGAGCATCTGAGTTAAAAAGAACGGATTACCCTGAGTTTTGTGAAACAGCAAATTGGCTAAAGCAATCGACTGTTCGCTGTCGTACAAAGTATCGGCAATTATTTGGCGAACGTGACCTATTTCTAAAGGATACAGCGTAATCTTATTCACAATCGCTTCTGCTTGTTCAATTTCATAAATAGTGTGCATCAGCGGATGTGCCGGACTCACTTCGTTGTCTCGATAAGCTCCAATGAGTAACAAATATTGACTATTTTGTTCTGTCATTAATAGTTGAATTAATTTTAGGGAAGCAGCATCAGCCCACTGCAAATCATCCAAAAACAAAACGAGAGGGTGTTGAGGTTGAGTAAAAACATGAATGAAATCTTGAAACACTCGGTTGAAGCGATTTTGAGATTCAGTTGGGCCTAACTGCGGCACTTCTGGCTGCTTGCCGATAATCAATTCTACCTCTGGAATTACATCGACAATTACCTGACCGTTTGTTCCTAACGCTGCTAAAAGTTTGTCCTTCCAAATTTGCAGTTTTTCGGTACTTTCGGTGAGCAATTGTCGCATTAAATCTTGGAAAGCTTGAATAATAGAAGCATAAGGAATATCGCGCTTGAACTGGTCAAATTTACCCGCAATGAAGTAACCTCGCTCGCGTACTATCGGTTTGTGGACTTCATTAACTAAGGAAGACTTACCGATGCCGGAGTAACCAGAGACCAGCATCATCTCGCTACGGGTATTCGGTATTTTATAAGGGCGATCGTTGCCATCGTCCTTGTTTAATTTTTGAGTTTTTTCTTCTATTTTAGAATGCCAAACAGAAAATTCAGAACTGCCGACAACGCGAGCAAACGCATCCAGCAATTGTTTAACTTCTAACTCTCTTCCGTACAACTTTTGAGGAATGGAAAGTTGCCCGGATTTGTCCATTTTACCGGGTACAAAGTCGTCAATTTTACCTGTACTTTGTAGTGCGCTTAAACATTTCTCTAAATCCGCTTTAAGCCCTGCCGCACTTTGGTAACGTTCTTCGGCATTTTTTGCCATAAGTTTCATTACAATTGACGACAATACAGGCGGGATATCTGCGTTTAGCTGGTGCGGGTGAGTGGGTGTTTGGGCAATGTGGGAGTAAACCAGTTCTAAGGGTTCTTTGCTATTAAAAGGAAGCGTCCCGGTGAGGATTTCATAAAAACTTACTCCCAGCGAGTAAAAATCAGTACGGTAATCGATAATTCGGTTCATTCGTCCGGTTTGTTCTGGCGACATATAAGCAAGGGTGCCTTCCAGTAACTCAGGATTGCTAATTTGTTGAGTTTCTCTAAAGAGTTGGGTGGCGATACCAAAATCGGTAATTTTGACAATGCCAGTTTTACTATTTACGATAATATTTTTTGGTTTGATATCTTTATGAATAATGCGGTGTGTATGCAGATGGCCCAACGTTTCTACCAGTTGCAGGGCGCAGTCAAAAAAAGTGCTTAGATCTAGAAAGCCTTGCTCGCTCAGTTTTTTGAGAGAAATGCCTCCGAAGTCTTCTAAGACTAAAACCAGACGGTTTTGATAATTTTCTAGGCTTAAGGGTTTAACAATACCTTCTATGTTTAAGTTCTTGGGAATCGAGTATTCCTGTTTGATGTGAGCGATATCGGCTAGAGTCGGATTTTCTGCGATAAGGATTTTGACGATCGCAGGCATTTGGTCTTTTTGCCGAGTGCCGCGATAGATGACTGTTGCAGCACCTTGATGAATAACTTCTATCAGCTCGTAGCCGGGAATTACAATCATCTTAACTGCTCTGTCACTGACTTACTTTCAAATTTTACGCTGTTCCATATAAATTAGCACGACTAAATCAAGAGCAGTGAGCGGTTTCATCAGATGTTACCCATCAGAACAATTGAAAAAATGTTTTTCTAAATAATTTTTTTAGAAAAATTTGCTAGGTTTGCAAAACCCTATTTCCAAAAAAATCCGACCCATTAGCCAAGCCCCCCCTTGCTTACCGCTTTGTTAAAGCATTATAGAACACCTATTTAGTATTGATGGTAACAGATGAGCGACTAATTTTTTTTTCTTTACCAAGCTGGATATTTCGTTGCTTCAAACCAAAGAAACCCAGTTTATGGGATTACTGAATTACTGTTCTAGACGGCTAATTGTATTCAGAAGAACATATCGTTGTAACATTAAAACTAACTTTAGATAGAAGCGATCGCCAAACAACAGCAGATAATGTATCCCTGTTTCAGTCATCTGGAAATTGCCAGCACAAAATATAGCGAACATTGGTGCTGCCACAGCGACTGCAAGGGACATCCTCAGAGGAAGTTACCCACTCATAGCTGCAAGTACGGCAATGACAAAAGACATTGTTACGGTTAGCAGCTTCTAAGATTAACCGCCACTCGCTTAGTTCTGGTGTTTGTTGTTCCTCGTTTTCTGGCATTGATAGGTAGGGCGTAGGGTGTCGGGCGTCGGAGGGGCGATCGCATTTGGTGAGAAATCTTTTGGTGAAAGTGAAAAATTATCGCCCAAATGCGATCGCCCCTACAGGGGAAGAAGAGGTGATAAATCTTGGATTTCAAGAATTAAGAATGTCCTCACTCACGAGAGGGGTTGCGATAAAATTGCGATCGATTGAGTTAGCCGAACCTCCTTGTCTCGGTTGCCGCCCTTTCCCTGTGTGCGATCGCACTCGCCCCAAAAGCAGACTCAGGAGCCACTTTTGGACAAGCCAACTTTAACTCAAGCCGATCGCCAAAACACAAATTCCCTCGCAATTTGATACCCTAGCTTAAATAGTCTTGGGAACAAGTCGAGCGTGGAAATTCAAATTGGGCGAGGTAAGACAGCTCGCCGAGCCTACGGTATTGATGAAATTGCGCTAGTGCCGGGGACTAGAACCCTAGACCCCAGTTTGGCAGACACTCGCTGGCGCATTGGCGGCATAGAGCGAGAAATTCCGATTATTGCCAGCGCGATGGATGGGGTGGTAGATGTCCGCATGGCAGTCTTGCTATCCCAGCTGGGAGCGATGGGCGTCCTCAACTTAGAGGGAATCCAAACCCGCTATGCTGACCCTGAGCCAATTTTAGACCGCATTGCTTCAGTCGGCAAAGATGAGTTTGTGCCGCTGATGCAGGAACTGTACGCACAACCGATCGAACCGGATTTGATCGAACGCCGGATACAGGAAATTAAAAGCCAAGGGGGCATCGCCGCCGTCAGCGCCACTCCCGCAGGCGCAACTAAGTACGGTTCGATCGTCGCCAAAGCAGGAGCAGACCTATTTTTCGTGCAAGCTACAGTCGTGTCCACTGCTCACCTTTCGCCGGAGTCGGTGACACCGCTCGACTTAGCTGAATTTTGCCGCCAAATGCCCATACCGGTAATTTTGGGTAATTGCGTCACTTACGAAGTCGCGCTTAGCTTAATGAAAGTAGGCGCAGCCGGGATATTGGTGGGCATTGGCCCCGGTGCTGCTTGTACCTCTCGCGGCGTTTTGGGTGTAGGTATTCCACAGGCGACTGCCGTTGCCGACTGTGCGGCAGCTCGCGACGACTATTATCGGGAAACCGGCAATTATATTCCAGTAATTGCCGATGGCGGTTTGATCACCGGCGGCGATATCTGCAAGTGCATTGCCTGCGGTGCTGACGGAGTAATGATCGGCTCACCCTTTGCCAGAGCGAAAGAAGCACCAGGACGCGGTTTTCATTGGGGTATGGCTACCCCCAGCCCTGTTTTGCCTCGCGGCACCCGCATTCGGGTCGGCACCACTGGCACTGTCGAGCAAATTCTGCGCGGGCCAGCCGGACTCGATGATGGCACCCACAACCTGCTAGGCGCACTAAAAACCAGCATGGGTACTTTGGGAGCCAAGGATATCAAGGAAATGCAGCAGGTCGAAGTGGCGATCGCTCCCTCTCTGTTAACCGAAGGCAAGCTTTACCAAAAAGCTCAACAATTAGGTATGGGTAAGTAAATTTACTTAACAAATTTACTTGGGAAATTTTCCGGGGCAGCTTGCTAAATCCCTGGAAAAAGCGAATCTGTCGCATACAATAGAAATAGCGGAGACGCATGTTTCCGTTCACTCCTCACACCACACTCCGCCCGGACTGAAGTTCGGGCGGTTCCTTATTTTAAGTAGATTTCCGCAAGCAGCCGACAGCTAATCGATTATTGGGTATAAACCTAAAAAATGTCTATACTTTAGGGTGGAAAGAACCTTTCCTTGGGTTATGGTAGAATTCCGAAGGAATTAAAGATAATATTCAGCAAGGAAGACAAGGAATGTCAGCAGCTGCACAAGTTACAGACGCTACGTTTGAACAAGAAGTAATTCAAAGCGAAATTCCGGTTTTAGTAGATTTTTGGGCTCCTTGGTGCGGTCCGTGCCGGATGGTTGCGCCTGTCGTCGATGAAATTGCAGACCAGTACAAAGACCAGGTGAAGGTCGTCAAACTAAATACCGATGAGAATCCTAATGTGGCCAGCAAATATGGAATCCGCAGCATTCCCACGCTGATGATTTTCAAAGGCGGTCAGAGGGTTGATATGGTAGTCGGCGCAGTTCCGAAAACTACTCTCTCCAACACTTTGGAGAAGTATCTCTAATCGAAAAGCGATCGCTCGTCCGACCGTTTGAATAATCCTATTGGGGCGATTGGCCAAATCGCTGGATATCCAATTGTCAAAAATGCTGCTATCGTCCGGTTTTATGGCATTTTTGTCCGGAAATACGCTCTTATCAGTCTAGTTCCCTCCTACCAGCCCAAAAGTGCTAAGTAAAATAACCTTTGTCTTGTCAGCGTCTTGGATAAATTAGGATCTAAGGCGCTTTTTAATCTAATCGCTCTAATCTCGCTAGAATAGAGTACCCGCCAGTGCGAAAAAAATTATGACTATTACACCCTCGTTCAACGCACACGAATCTCTCCCGGCAGACCTGGCGGAGTTAGTTGAACGGCTACCGACGCTAAGACACAAAAAATGGGTTGAGCAGTCCCTAGCTACGCTCCTGCGAATTGCTGGGAGTGAGATCGATCGTCTGGACTGGAAAATTCTCACAGCTTCTTTACAAGACCTGGAGCGAGGATTCCAGACATTCTATCCCTATAGGCACGTTCGTAAAGTCACTATCTTCGGTTCGGCTCGCCTCTCATCAGATAGTGCGGAATACCAGATAGCTGTTGACTTTGCTCGTCGCGTCACCGCTCTGGGATTTATGTTGATGACAGGAGGAGGCGGCGGCATCATGCAGGCTGGGAACGAAGGCGCTGGTGCTGAAAAATCCTTTGGGCTGAATATCAAACTCCCTTTTGAGCAGGAAGCAAACCCATTCATTGCAGGTGACCCAAAACTGATTCACTTTAAATACTTTTTTACCCGCAAACTGTTTCTCTTGAGAGAAAGCGATGCTGTAGGTCTGTTTCCCGGTGGTTTTGGCACCCAAGATGAAGCTTTTGAGTGCTTGACACTCTGTCAAACAGGCAAGTACGGGCCAGTACCTCTAATTTTGATCGATCGCCCTGGCGGGGAGTATTGGAAAGACTGGGATGCCTACATTAACAAGCACCTGGTACAGCGCGGTTTAGTGAACCCGGAAGACCGCAGCGTTTACACGATTACAGACAATTTGGATGTAGCTTGCTCCGCCATCACCAGTTTCTATCGCGTTTACCACTCCAGTCGCTATGTCGGCGACCAATTCGTCATTCGCCTCAAATCTGAGCTCAAAGACGAGGATACCGAGCGGTTGAACGAAAACTTCCGCGACATCTTAGTCAAAGGGCGGATTGAAAAAACTAAAGCTTTCCCCCAAGAAGCAGGGGATGAAACTTTTGACTTACCTCGGCTTGCTTTGTACTTCAATCAGCGAGATTTCGGGAGATTGTACCAGCTGATTGCGGCTATTAACCAGCTGGATATTCCTGCACCGGAAACCGAACATCCCGAACTCAAATAATTCCGTAGGGTGGGCACTGCCCACCTATTTTTTGGCAATTCGATTTCGGTAGCGATCGCATCACGTATTCTCGGTTGCCAATCGACTCATCACCTCAATCTGCCTTGAAAGCTACCCTTTCTTCAGTAGCATTGCGTAACAACGGTCTACTGCTATCACCGTAAAATTACATAAGCCAAGTAAAAATTGCACCATACATTCCGCGATCGTCACCAAGACAACAGCCTGTGAATTTTGGCATCTTGATATCAATCGCCCTAAAATGGGACTCTAGATAGATGCACTAACCGCAGCATCTTTTCCAAATTTTCTATATTGTTTTTTGTTTATGGCTTCAAAACACGGCACAGTTAAATTCCCTCTCTGGCAGTATCTCAACCAGCCCTTATTCAGTTCTACAACCAAACTGGAATTGAATCCCCGTCGCTTCTGTTATGTTTACAGAGTGAAACTTCTCGAACGCTGCTTGGCTAAAGAGTGCCAGTCAGAAGTTCGC
>NZ_JACJUP010000850.1:0-3216 GCF_014748295.1 Planktothrix sp. FACHB-1355
TTGTCTAACTAATAGTTTAATTGTCTGACGCACCCTACAGATACTTGGGCGACAGTCGGGTGCGATCGCCATTCCAAAACCTACACTACGCACCGCACCTCCCATCACACCGCCAACACTTCCCGTGCTGCTACTTCCATCAGTTTCTCACTATGCGATCGCACTTCCTTCAGCTTGCCTTCTAGTTCATCGCAGAGAGACATCAGGCGATCGACTTTGGCAACAATACGTTTTTGCTCGGTAAAAGGTGGAAGGGGACACATTAATGATCTTATTTGCTTCAAGTAAATATGAGGTTGAGCAGTACTTCCATCAGCACTTGCTATATATGCCTGCATCTCAGGCCCATTAAGGATTAATTGTAAGTACTCTGGAAGTATAAATTTAGCAACAGGTCGAAGGATAGCTAAATTTCTATCAGCACTGAAAATGATATTTTCCGAGATAATAGCAGTTCTTCCTAAAGTCCCTACACAAGTTAAAATTACATCTCCAAGTTCAGGGAAATATCTCTTTTTAACGCGCTCAAAATCTTCTTCAGAAATAAAAGTGCAACCATTCAACTCAATCCTGTTGTTGATAATATTCCTAGCAGTCAGATGAGGAATACCACTTAAAACTCGTTTAGGAGGATTATGATCGCCATCTAGAATTAGGTAACAAACCTGCAAAGTAGTAGTCCAAATCCACCCATCTGGTAATTTATACTGACCATTAATATTAGGCTCATTAGCTATTTGGTTTTTAATTCTAGGATTTGTTTCTTTATTGATACGGTCTTCACGTATAAGTTTAAGTAATTGATCGGCAGGTTCATCATTTGGATCTTGACGCACGAGTTTACCCTGCACTGCCAATTGCAGAATCGCCTGACGCAATTTAGGAACGGTTTCGGGGATGCTGTAGAGTAGGTCGAAGTTGTTGCAGATGCGTTGCCAGTGTTGGCGGAAGTCATCGGGATTTTGGGAAGAGAGGAGTTGAGCAACTGCGCTTTCGTTCATCCTGACAATGCTTTCTTGCCGTTGCTGCTGGCGTTTCTCGATTTCGTCACAGAGGATTAGGAGGCGATCGACTTTGGCGACAATACGTTTTTGTTCTGGTAGCGGAGGTACTGGAATCAAAATTAACTTTAGTCTAGCTGATTTTATTCCTTGAGCAGTCATTCCTGTTGCATTCTTATTCAGAGAATTTTGCAACAAGGGACTCATAAGTACTGTGAGTAAGTATCTAGCAAATAAATCAGAAAATGGCTGTAAATCAATAATCCTCTGTGCTAAAGCTATTTTTTCTTCAATTATTAATTGTGCAACATTACCAAGAGGAGCTTCGGTTGTTAAAAGTATATCTCCATATTTCGGAAAGCCTCGTGTCATCCAATCTTGATAAGTTGCTTCTGATATATATTCTTCTGGCTCGTTTTTAATAAATCCCATCCGAACATTTTTAGCAGTAACTAACTTAATTCCACTCTCTGTTTTAGGAGGAGTTTTGCCTCTATAATCAATAAATCGCGCAAGATTACCAAGCCTTTCCCATTGCCATCCGCCAGGTTTAAATGGTATTTCACTTTTTTGAATAGGAGGTAAACTGGTATCTCGGACAATGGTTCTGTTTAAAATAAGTTCTTCTTTCTCAGCTTTCATTCTCTCTAATAAAATAGAAACAGGTTCATCATTAGGATATTGAGGCACAAGCTTACCCCTAACTGCCAGTTGCAGAATAATTTCCCGCAACTTAACAACAGCATTTGGCGCATCAGTTAATAATTCAAAATCTCCTAAAAACGTCTTAATGCTCATCCCTTATTCCTCACCCTCAAGCGATGCCATTAACTCAAACTTCAACTTGCTACGCACTTCTTCCAACTCTGCCATGAGTGCTTGATGTTCGTTCAGCATCTCATCCAAATCGGCGTTTTCTACATCAACTCGGTGAGGGTTCTTAATATCTAAGTTGTAGTTATTTGCCTTGATATCCTCTACGGAAACCTTCCAAGCAAACTCACTTTCCTCTCGGTTATCCCACCATTTTTGCTCAGGTTCAAACTCCTCAAATCGAATCGGCTTAGTTTTCGAGTAAGACTTGTAACCTGGTGGGTATGGGTGTTCGTAATACCAAATCGTTTCGGTTGGCTCTCCTTTGGTAAAAAACAGTAGATTGGTTTTGATGCCCGTATAAGGATTAAACACGCCATTCGGTAAACGAACAATTGTATGCAGATTGCACTCTTGCAGCAACTTTTCCTTAATGCGCGTCTTCACACCTTCACCAAACAGTGTGCCATCAGGCAGAACGATCGCCCCTCTCCCCTTATCTTTTAACAAGTGCATAATCAACAATAGGAACAAATCGGCTGTTTCCCTAGTGCGATAAGCCGCAGGAAAATTGCTCTCAATCCCGTCTTCTTCCATCCCTCCAAAGGGCGGATTAGTCACAATAACATCAACTCGTTCATTGGGGCTATAATCCCTTAACGGTCGTGCCAAAGTATTATCATGTTCCACTGATGGCAGATCGATCCCATGCAAGATTAGATTTGTCATACACAGGTTATAAGGTAACGGCTTTTTCTCAGTCCCCCGAATGGTACGCTGAACTATTTCCGGCACATCAGCACTATTGAAATGATGGCGAATATGGTCAATAGCTGCTGTTAAAAAGCCACCCGTACCACAAGCCGGATCTAACACCACTTCACCAAGCTGAGGATTTACCCGGTCTACAATAAACTTCGTTACCGCACGAGGCGTATAATATTCCCCCGCATTCCCTGCGCTTTGTAAATCCTTGAGAATCTTTTCGTAAATCTCGCTGAACTGTTGCTTTTGTACCGACTTATTAAAATCAACCTCATTCAGCTTATTAATAACTTGACGAATGAGAGTGCCATTTTTCATGTAGTTGTAGGCATCCTCAAACACCTTACCAATCATTCGCCCACGCGGGTTAGTAGATGTCCTTAAATCCTTCAGCGTTTTAAACAGGGCATTATCCACAAAATCCAGCAAAGTATCCCCAGTAATGCCCTCAGCATCTGCTGCCCAATTCTGCCACCGCAACGCCTCTGGAATAGGGGATTTATAATCGTCCTCCAGCAGTTCGTATTCCTCCTCGCGGGAGTCAAACACCTTGAGGAAAATCATCCACACCAATTGACTGATACGCTGCGCGTCACCATCCACGCCCGCATCTTTCCGCATAATGTCTTGAATTGTT
>NZ_JACJUP010000851.1:0-3215 GCF_014748295.1 Planktothrix sp. FACHB-1355
CAAGAAGTGCTAAAGTTACTTTTAACTCAGAAAAGTAACTGAGCCACTCAATTTAATAAAATCTACAGATGCCAAATTTGACGTCTGTAAAACGAACAAAGATTTGGACAATCTTCCAGTCTCAATGGCCGCAAATTGATAACCCAGTTTGCGGCTGACTGATAAAGCATGACTGTAGATAGCAGGAAACTTCATGACTGCTTGAAGTTGCCTGTGTTTACTGTGCCTGATGTGCATAACTGTTAACAATAGGGCTCTTGGAGTTATTCTCTAAGGCTTTTCCTTAGCAGTTTTGCAGTAATTTTGTTTGCGAACTTACTCGGAGTATTGATTGCAAGGAGATAATATGAGCCAATCTACCAATCCATTTTCTCGCCGCAAATTTCTCGTTACAGCTGGAGCTTCTGCTGTAGGTTCTGTTCTCCTCAAAGGCTGTTTGGGAAATCCCCCCGAAATGACTTCACAAAACACACAAAGCAGCCCCAGCGCTATTCCAGTTGCTAATGTCAGTGCTGGCGAAGCACCAGAAACGACAAAAATCAAGTTGGGATATATACCTATTGTAGAAGCAGCACCCTTGATTGTGGCAAAAGAGAAAGGCTTTTTTGCCCGGTACGGCATGACTGAGGTTGATATTGCCAAACAAGCTAACTGGGGTGCAGCTAGAGATAACCTAGAAATCGGGTCTGGTGGTGGAGGCGTTGATGGGGGTCAATGGCAGATGCCGATGCCTTATTTGATCTCGGAAGGCAAGATTACCAAAGGCAATGTCAAAATCCCCATGTATGTGCTGTGCCAGTTGAATACGCAGGGAAATGGAATTGCGATCGCCAGCAAACACAAAGGCAAAATCGGTTTAAAACTAGCCGGAACAAAATCAATTTTTGATGGCCTGAAAAGCAGCGGTACTCAATTCACTGCCGCCTATACCTTTCCCCACGCTAACCAAGATTTTTGGATACGCTATTGGTTGGCCGCAGGCGGTATCGACCCAGATAAAGAAGTCAAATTACTCACCGTACCCGCTGCCCAAACTGTTGCCAACATGAAGACGGGAACAATGGATGCGTTTAGTACCGGCGACCCTTGGCCTTTCCGCATTGTCAAAGACGGCATCGGCTACATGGCAGCATTAACAGCAGAAATTTGGAAAGATCACCCCGAAGAATATCTAGCGATTCGCGCCGACTGGGTGGATAAACATCCTAAAGCAACTAAAGCTTTATTAAAAGGCATTATGGAAGCTCAGAAATGGTGCGACGATTTCAACAACCGCCAAGAACTCGTGCAAATTTTATCTAGTCGAAACTACTTTGGCGTACCTCCAGAAGTTTTGCTCGAACCATTTATGGGTAAATACGATATGGGCGACGGTCGCATCATTGATGACAAATCAATGGCAACCTACTATTGGAAGGATTCCAAAGGCAGCGTTTCGTATCCTTACAAGAGTCACGATTTGTGGTTTTTAACTGAAAGCGTGCGCTGGGGTTTTCTCCCGGTAGATACGATGACGAATGCTAAGCAATTAATCGATAAAGTCAACCGCGAAGATTTGTGGCGAGAAGCGGCGAAAGAAGCCGGATTTGCTGCCGCCGATATTCCCACCAATACATCGCGTGGTATTGAAGAGTTCTTTGATGGCATCAAGTTTGACCCCGCCGATCCGATGGCTTATTTGAAGAGTTTGAAGATCAAGACAGTGCAAGTTTAGGGCGAAGACCAAGAAAGTTCCCCTGTTCCTGCTCCCTCCAGCCTCTCGTACTAACAACTACCTAATTTGAAGAAGGAAAATAGAATCAATGACAACTTTGCAAAGACGTCCAAGCTCTGCCGCTCAGAATAAATGGTTGGCTCAACTACAAAAACGATTTCCCGATTTGCTCCCTCCGATTGCCGCCATTACTATTTTCTTAATCGTTTGGCAGTTGTTTTCTTGGCTTCCGGGCGCAACCCTACCAGGGCCTATTAAAGTCGTTACAGACACCAGGATTTTGATTTTATACCCGTTTTACGATTTAGGCGGAACAAATAAAGGTCTATTCTGGCAAATTCTCGCTAGCTTGCAACGGGTTGCGGTTAGCTACATCTTGGCTGCCGTTGTTGGCATTAGCTTGGGCATTTTAGTAGGAACGAATAAAACTGTTTCCAAAGCTTTAGACCCGATTTTTCAACTATTGCGGACAGTACCGCCTTTGGCTTGGGTTCCCATTTCGTTAGCAGCTTTGCGACAAAACGAGCCTGCTGCTTTGTTTGTGATTTTTATCACGGCAATCTGGCCTATCTTGATCAATACAGCCGTGGGCGTGAAACAAATTCCTCAAGATTACAATAACGTTGCCAAAGTTCTGCAACTGAACCGCAAACAGTATTTCTTGAATATCCTCATTCCCGCTACACTTCCCTACATTTTCACAGGCTTGAGGATTGCGATCGGTCTAGCTTGGTTAGCGATTATTGCGGCAGAAATTGTGATGTCCGGCATTGTGGGAATTGGCTTCTTTATCTGGGAAGCATATCAAAATAACGCCATCAGCGAAGTAATTATAGCCCTGGTTTATATCGGTGTGGTGGGCTTACTGCTCGACAAATTTATGCTGTGGCTGGAATCGGTAATTATCGCCCAAGGACAGAAATAAAAAATGGGGCTAGACGCTAGGGCGTCGGGAATCGATTAATTCTCCCACTCTTCCCTAGCCCCTAATCCCCAATCCCTAATCCCTAATCCCTATTACCACTACCAATTAGCAATACCTATGTCTTTTTTTGTTGCTGTTGACCAAATTGAAAAGGTTTTCGATCTAGGCGATAATGGCAAATACATTGCGCTCAAAGGGATTGACCTCCAGATTGAAAAAGGAGAATTTATCTCATTAATCGGTCACTCCGGTTGCGGTAAATCGACGTTGCTCAACATGATTGCGGGTTTGGATTTACCCACAGAAGGCGTTGTTACCTTAGAAGGGGAACAAGTTAGAAAACCTGGCCCAGACCGGATGGTGGTTTTTCAAAATTATTCCCTATTGCCTTGGCGCACAGTAAGGGAAAATATTGGCCTTGCTGTTGATGCGGTGATGCCAGATTTATCCAAAGGCGATCGCAGCGCTATTGTGGAAAGACATATCGATTTAGTGGGATTGCGTCCGCATGGCGATAAACTGCCAGCCATGTTATCTGGGGGACAAAAACAGCGGGTGGCGATCGCCCGCGCCCTG
>NZ_JACJUP010000852.1:0-3211 GCF_014748295.1 Planktothrix sp. FACHB-1355
GGTATTTACTCAGTCCTACACGCTAGCAAGAAGGTTCTTCTTGGTGAGTTTCGCCGCCATCAACGCTGGATGAGTTGCCAGAGGAACCGTTGCGAGATACTTTAAAAGCGACGCCTCCGACTGTTTCCGAGCCAGATTCCGATTTTGACCCTGGTTGCCCGGAAACGTTCGATGCTAAATCAGTTCTTGCCGATTCTGGCGTTGCTAGCTGCCGCGATCGCAACCAAGACATTCTTCCCGGTACTGGTTGGCGAGAGCGCTGCAAACCTTGCAGCACTTCAGACAAGGGCAGTCCTTCTAAGGATACCAGTTTCGATTCCCGCAGCTTATGCCAAACGGAACGAGACATCAGGAGGGTATGTTCCACTCGTTCAGCGCCGAGTTGTTCTAGATATTCTTCTCTTTCTGGTTGGTAGTCGGCTGAAGCTAGTTGCAAAGATTGGGGCGGGAAATCTTGGGCGATGCGGGCCATCTGGGCCAGCAATTCCGGATAAAGCCAGGTGTAGGCGGGATGAACGGTCAGTTGGGCGGTGTGGGGTACGGAACCGTTGCGGCTGAGTTGGATTTGAAAATAACCGATCGCTGCTTTGCGCTGCGTTTCAAACACGTAGCCGCTTACGACTTCGGTTTGGCCAAACCACTGTCTCAGTCCTTCTATTAAAGCGCCGAAGAAGCTGGTTTTGAAATCTTGGACGTGGCGATCGAATACTTGCCGCACCAAGGGGGGCATGGATGCGGTATCGAGTTGATAAAGCAGTTGAGCATCGGCATTGCTGACCGGCAGTAGGTTGGGTAAATCCGGTTCTCCTTGTTGCAGTTCTTGGAGTATATCCGGTGCGATCGCCCAATAAGTCATTTGGGCCAAAGGCTGAAAGCCATTTTGGCGATATAAAGCCAGTGTCGTTTTGTCGTGAATATTTACTTCTAGCAACCAAGTGCGTGCTTCCCAGATTGTCTCGAAGCAATAGCGCAGCAATTGGGAACCTATGCTTTGGCTGCGTGCTTTTGGGTCAACCACCACTTGTTCTACTCGCCAGGTACTGCGCGTGCGATTAAAGGGAGATATTTGGATCGTGCCCCTCACTTCCCGATCCTGCTGGGCTACATAGGCGCAGAACTTATACTGGAACGGGTTGGGAAACCAACTTAAGAACTTGAACAACCAGTACCAGCCGCGAACCCTTTGCAGCTGCCTTTTTGTGTCAGCGCAGCAGCTGTGGTCTTCTACCTCACACGCCTGTGTAAAAATCTGTTCGAGCGCTTCCAGGTCTCGGTATTGAACTGGACGGATGACAACTTTTGGCTCTTGGGGGGGGAATACAGTCATGTTAGGTGAGGACTGGCAGGTTTCCAGTTTCAGTTTAGCACCCGACTTCTCAGGCGAGTTTTATTTTACCTAATCACCGCTCTTGCGAAGGTAAGGGGCTAAATACAGGTTTATTCGATTTTAACTGCTTTGGCTGCATTTCGATCGCTCTAGGCCGCCCTGTCACACGAATAAGTCCCGACTTGCTCCTATTTGCAACAATATTTCATCCTCACTCATAGCGATGCACTTTCATCATTTTGTGGCTATTAACTCAAGTTGCTAATCAAGTTAATTTCACCTTAATATTCAACACATATCTATTTATCTATCAAAAGCATTCAGCATCTTTACTACTTCAACTAAATAGATTACGTAAATATCTAAAGGTAGATACTATTTTTGAAAAAGTAGGTTAAGTTTATAACAGATGACACAAAACTAGGTGAATACATGGCTGACATTGTTGATACTGCCGTTAATGCTGGTTCTTTCAGCACCCTAGTTGCCGCAGTCAAGGCTGCGAATTTGGTAGATACTCTCAAAGGCGCTGGCCCTTTTACTGTCTTTGCCCCTACTGATGAGGCGTTTGCTAAACTTCCAGAAGGCACAGTAGACGCATTGCTTAAGGACATTCCAAAACTCAAGAAAATCTTGACTTATCATGTCGTTTCAGGCAAGGTGATGGCCGCTGATGTGGTTAAACTGAAGTCAGCTAAGACGGTTGAAGGTTCAGAGGTAAAAATTGATGCTTCCAATGGCGGCGTCAAGGTGAATAATTCCAAAGTTTCAACAGCCGATGTAGCTGCTGATAACGGTGTTATCCACATCATTGATACAGTGTTAATTCCTGCGTAAGCAAACGCTTACATAGCGAATAGTATCTGTGGGGCAGCAACTATCTATAGTTGTTGCTCCACGAATGTTTTGATGTATTTTAGTCGAAGTATATATATTGATGGATGTAAAGATTTTAAAATTCAAATATATTTAATTTGTAGGCTAAGTTTTTTATAAATTATACAAAAGCGAACACAGCCTCCTTTCTAGCGGCTCTAACCTACAGTCAGCTAAAGAAAGCTGGCTCACAGTTTATTTAATTACCCTTTAATCAGGAGAAAGTTTATGCCAAGACTGATCGGAAAACGTACTAATCCTAACCCAGTCATAGCTCTGTTGTTCTCGATCGCGATCGGGACAGGGATCTCTCTGGAGTATTTGGGCTATGTCAATCTGGTTCCTGGCTTTGGTCGAGACGTTCAATACACCAGTCAGCAAGGTAATTAGTGGAATAAAGTAGGATTTGCGAATTTTTCAAAAAAATTATTGCAGAGGCAGAGATGAGAAAAGGTACTGACTTAATCGATAAAGCTATTATTGCTTACGATACAGGAAAAAGAATTGCACGGGTTCAAGACTTAATTTTTGACCAAAACGATAATCAGTTGCTTGGTTTTCTAGTCAAGGAAAGTGGGCTATTTCGTAGTGCCAAAGCGATCCCACTAGGAGCAGTGAAAGCGATCGGACTGAACGCGATTGTTGTGGCTGACGATCGCGCGATCGTTTCAGCAACAGAAGTTCCTCAAATTGATAAGATTCTGGAGCGCAACTTGGTTGTGAGAGGGACTCGCGTTTTGACCACAGATGGTCGCTATCTGGGTTCGGTTGTAGATCTGTATTTTGACGATCGAACTGGAAAGATTGAGGGCTACGAAGCATCGGGTGGACTGTTTGCAGATGCTTACTCTGGACGCTCTTTTATTCCCGCTCCTTATGATGTCAAAATTGGTGAAGAGATTACCTTTGTGCCGCCTGCGATCGCCGATCTAATGGCGGAGCAAGTGGGTGGAGTTCTCGGTGCCGTACAAACTGCTGGCAGCAGATTACAAGAGTCCAGCGAAGTTG
>NZ_JACJUP010000853.1:0-3141 GCF_014748295.1 Planktothrix sp. FACHB-1355
TAACTGATGCTTGTAATTTGTAGGGTGTGATAGGTATGGGTGACAAGTTTAGTACTTTCAACCAATAATTAATTTTCCGTACCTTTCCCCACCCTACGGTTAGATATTCAGCTACTTAAAGCTGAAAGCAGCAACTGCCAAACAACCCCATCCCACGATAAAAGCTACTCCCCCCAAGGGTGTTATTGCTCCCAGCCATTTAACGCCACTCAAACTCAGCGCGTACAAACTACCGGAAAAAATGACAACACCAGCGATGAAAGCAAATCCAGATGCTATTAAAGAAGTTTGGGGTATTTCAGCGCGAGTTAACAGCAATGCCACTAACAAAAGTGCCAAAGCGTGATACATTTGGTAACGAACGCCTGTTTCAAAAATTTCGAGCGATCGCTCTGTTAATTTTTCTTTCAAAGCATGGGCTCCAAAAGCGCCCAGTGCCACAGATAATCCACCTAAAATAGCCGCCACGCTCAAAAAAATATTAGTCATAATCTGCTTTTGAACAATTACAAATGAAACCGATAAATAATGTCGCCGTTTTCAGTGACATGAAAATTGGCTTGAAACTCCTTGGCTTTTTCATCTAAATATTGCTTAGCTACTTTTCCAGGTAATTTTGCCTCCATTGCCAAGCGCAATACAGTGATTTGTCCGTTTCCTTCTTTGAGAATTTGATAAAAAATCGAATTGAGGCGATCGCATTCTTCTTTCTTTGCTTGTTTGTGCAATCCCCCCGCCAGCCAAGCACCCCACGCTACAGAGGGAATACCGAGGAATAAACCACCCAAGGCAGCATCTTTATCCTCCTGTATATCTTCTGGAGAAGCATCCTTATCTGGAAATGTCCAAACTAAGACTGGAACCATCAGAAAAATACCTCCAAATGCAAGCAGTAAACCCGCAGACAATTTTTTGATTATCTTCATAATAGTTCCAGCCGATCGCGCTACTATTGCTGCGATTTTAACTTGATTTACGAGTAGCTTCCAGTAGCCGCGAGAAATAAAAGCGGGTGCGGATCATATCTTGTCGCTGCACTGTAAAACCACAAGTTTTCAGGATTTCCACGATATCAGCTTCGCGATGCAGGTAAGCGCGAGTCGCTTTACTCGCACCTGGGAAAAAGCTGCCAATTTTTTTAAGCAAACTAAGACACAAAGTTTTCGGTGCAAAGCTGAGAATCAGACGGGACTCAGCTAAAGAAGCGAGGTGTGCAATCATCTCGGCTGCTTTATCTTGGGGATAGTGAATCAAGACATCGAGGCAAATGACGGTGTGGTATCTACCACTCAGCGCCTCTAAGTCTTGTACGGCGAAGGTGAGATTATCGGTGTTACTCAAAGCAGCTGCGGCTCTTTCCTTTGCTTCTGCCACCATTTTTTCGGAGATATCGCTAGCATAAACTTTAGCTCCATCTTGCGCCAAAGGAATGCTGAGACTGCCCACCCCGCAACCGGCGTCGCAGATTGATAGCTTTGACACATTGCCATCATACGTCAGCCAGCTGAGTGTGGTAGCTACTGTTTGTTGATGTCCCTCGCGGATATCGAGCTGGACTTTATTGACTTCGCCATCGCCATAAATACGCCGCCAGCGGTCAAAGCCTGTAGAGTTGAAGTAGTCCTGAACAATGGTTTTATCGTCGGCTGCGTTCATATAATTAATCTGCGCGAATTTGCAATTTTTCCCAACGGTTACATACTATACGGCTTATGACGCGCACTGGATAAAACTTTATTTCGCATAATTATGACTGCTGACAGATTTACAATTCGATCGATGAGCCTCTCTGATTTGGAACTCGCTCTCGACTGGGCAGCAACAGAGGGTTGGAATCCCGGTATTAACGATGCTAACGCCTTTTTTGCTGCCGATCCGGGGGGTTTCTTGATGGGAGAGATCGACGGGGAACTCATCAGTAGTATTTCGGCGGTACGCTACGACGATACTTTTGGTTTTGTCGGTTTGTATATTGTCAAACCCGATCGTCGGGGTCAAGGTTTTGGTTTGCGAACTTGGAATGCTGGTTTGCAGCTGTTGGGCGATCGCAACGTTGCCTTAGATGGTGTTGTAGCACAAGTGGAGAATTACCGCAAGTTTGGTTTTCAGGCAGCTTATCGTCATATTCGCTATGAAGGTGTGGGAATAGCGATCGCACCGCCTGACAATGTTGTATCTCTAAAAAATATCCCATTTACAGATATTCTGCAATACGATCGCCAACATTTTCCTGCTTCTCGTCCTGCGTTTCTAGAACAATGGATTAATCCGCCAGCGCGTGCGGGCTATGCCTATATTAAAAATGGCAATTTATCCGGTTATGGCGTAATTCGAGAATGCCGCACCGGATTTAAAATTGGCCCCCTCTTTGCCGATGATGCTCAAATCGCTGAAACTTTATTTCAATGTCTCAGCAGTTTTAGTTTCGGTAAACCCATATTTTTGGATACACCCGATGCAAATCCGCAGGCGATTGCTTTGGCTGAAAGTTATGGGATGAAGCCAGTATTTGAATGCGTGCGGATGTACAATCGCGGCACACCTAACATTGATATTGCCCATATTTTTGGAGTGACAACTTTAGAGTTAGGTTAGAAAATCTAGTTAGGGCGTCGGGCGTCGGGGCTAGGGGTTAGGGAAAGAAGTTTTTGTGGTGACAATAAAAACTTATCTTATCCGGTAGCATCGGTTGCACAAAAAATCACTTTCTTATCTGCGTTTATCTGCGTTTATCTGCTTACATCTGCGGTAGAAATTTAACCCCTAATACCCACAGATAATCTTTCCTATCGCTCATATACTACCAAAGCCACCGGACATGATATGAAACTTCTCTACAACTGATTTTCATCAAACATCTTCACAACTTGGAAATATTCTTTTCCATGTCAGTATCGCTTCGCCATTACCTTCCGCTTGAGTCATCTGCCAATGCAATAACTGAGACGCAGGTTTACCGATAATACCATTAATGCCGATCGCTTCTCTGGGTGCAACTGTCGCCAGTGCGATCGCTTCTTCCGCGTCGCAAATTCCCCACTTCACCAAATTCTGCACACCAACCAATAAAGGTAGCGTTGTCCCGGAAAGCGTTCCATTCAAAAGTCTCGCCGTGCCGTTTTTAACTTCTATTTCACGAGT
>NZ_JACJUP010000854.1:0-3206 GCF_014748295.1 Planktothrix sp. FACHB-1355
ATTTCTCCTAACTGGGGATGCAGAAAGGAAAGTTCTCTGGCGTGCAAATGTAACCGATTTGCTATTGTACGACAACCATAGAGACGATCGCCCAAAATAGGCACGCCAAGTCCTCTCGGATCGGCAGCGTGAACTCTAATCTGATGAGTGCGTCCTGTGACGGGAACAAACTCTACGCGAGTGTAATTTCCTTCTCTTGCCATAACTCGGAAGTGAGTTATACTGGGTTTTCCGCGCTGTTCATCGACTTGCTGAGAAGGGCGATTTTGGGGATCTCCCCATAATGGCAATTCGATCGTACCTCGTTCAATCGTGACAGAACCTGAAAGTAGAGCTTCATAAACCTTGCTCACCTGTCTCTGCTGAAACTGCCGACTGAGTTGTACATAAGTTTGACGATTTCGAGCTAACAGAAGAATTCCAGATGTTTCCAGATCCAAACGATGCACGGCAAAGGTCTCCATACCATCCGGTAGCTGATGGCGCAAGCGACTGAGAACGCTATCAATGCGATCGCGATAACGCCCAGGTACAGAAAGCAGTCCGGCTGGTTTGTTGACAGCAATCAGCCATTCGTCTTCATAAATAATCGGTAGCGATCGCTCTATAAAACAGTTATGTGCGATCGCATCTTTGCCAGACAATCCTGATAGCAGAAACCCCATTAAAGGCTGACAGCGCTCCGCACAGGCTCCATAGAATTCTCCCGGAATTTTGTCACCATTAGGAGAAGGTGGCCCCCACCAAAACTCCGCCATTGCCAGGGGTTTTAAGTTGTGCGTCGCCGCATAGTGAAGCAGCTTTGGAGCGCAACAGTCGCCGGTGCCAGTGGGCATAGAGCCTCCCGGCATTAACTGCTGCAACGATCGCGATTTTCCGAAAAAATTGGTCAGAGAGTAGGCAGCGTGCATTTGAGCTTGTAGTTGACGCGACAACTCTTTGCGCTGTTGTTTCAGTTCGCGTATCCTGACATTAGCTTGTTCGATCGACTGTTGGAGTGGCTGCAATGCGTCATCCCGTTGACGTTTGAGTTGCCGTCGTTCAATACCATCTAATTGGCTTTGTCGATCGAGTTGTTCAACAGCAACAGTGAGCGCTTCTTTTGTGAGCGTTTCGCATAAAATTTGACGTTTTTCTTGTCGTTCCTGTTTGTTCGTGCGATGGCGAGAGTTCATTTGCAGCAAACGTTGTTCAAACTCGCGACAAAGATTTTCGTACTGCTGCCTTTCTGGAAGTTGTTTGAGGGCAATTAGTTCTTGCTTAATAGCCTCCAATTGTGCTAAAGTTAAAGACTCTTGCAAAACAACTTCATCTCTTCCTGGAATCGGCGGCACCCAGCCCTCAACCACACTCTGACCGCAAAGAAGTCCGGAAAAAGCTTTGAGGACTTTTTCTTCTCCAGAAGGCAGTTGAACCAGCAATACTCCATACATCTTGCCCTCACGAGAATAACGGTCATCGCTGGCAAGGAATCGCATCAAACCAAAAGCGATCGCTTCTACTTTTGCTGTGCGGGGAAGTCTCAACAAATCGCCGCTTTCAGGACATCGCCCTTCGTACCAATAATGAGAAGATAAATCGCCGAGAGCATTATTGCGATCGATAAAATCTGAAATTAAATGAATAATCGCCATATATTATTGTGTTTTTGTGCTAGACTCTGACAAAGTTAAAAAATTCCGACAATGCCGTAATAAATGCAAGCACTTGCACCAATAATGTAGACGAACCAGGTAAGAAAGAACCCAATAGCACGACCGGGCGAAGGCCCATAGGTTTTTATCAAGCCCCAAGCATGGGCGATACGACCAACTGTAAGCGCACCTCCAAGTAGCCACAAAAGCCAACTGGGTGCGTGCATTAACTCAAGTGCAAGTACGAACAACAATGCGTGGGGAACATATTCCGCAAAATTGCCATAAGCACGCACTTTCCGTTGCAAAATACCGTCATCGCTTGTTTTCGTCGGTACAGATTTTTGGGTTAAACTCTCTACAAAAGCTGCCCAGGCATTAGGGTTTTCCAAGTAATTTGGTTGTGTGGCAATATCTTCTTTTGATTCTCCATGCCAAACCCTAGTTTTCGTGCGTTCCATCACGACGATGTAGGAAAGTGCAAAAGCAATTAAGCCGTTGACTCCGATGAAGAGAGTGGAAATGGGGATAGGGATGGAGTTCATTTCGATTTTCCTCAGTTAACTGGAATACTTCGCGAAAGTTTACGATCTGTTCATCAAAAATTTAGTAGTAGGACAGAAATGTGTTAAGAAGTGCGATACAGTTTTAGATTGTGCGATCGCCATGCGTTCAAAAAACATTTTGAAACTGAAAATCCCCCACTAAAATCTTTGATTTGGTGGGGGAGAATATCAAGATTTGGGAGAGTATTCCAACGCTGCTCGATCCCAGTTGGCTGTATTGGCAGCTGCTTCGTATGTAGTTTGCAAGAAAGCAAGCAGCATAGCATCTGGGTCGTCAGCTTGTCGTACTGCTTCGTAGGGGAGGACAAATTCTCGCAACTGCGAACTGTAAAATGCCTCTTTTGGCTGCACGGGGTAATCTCGGAATCCTTCCGGTTGTGGGTAAGCGTAGGCGTAAAAAATAGGCTCGTCTACTGACCCACCACCCGGCCAAAAACCACAACTGCTGACCTCGTGAGAGTATGCGTCTCGCGTCACCCAATCTGCTAAATTCAGAACCCCACCTGGATGTTCTGGCGCACCCCGTCCGGAGAAGCGGGTGACGGCGAGGTCAAAGCTGCCCCAGAAATAATGTACGGGGCTGCATTTACCGATAAAACGAGCGCGAAATGCTGTCATCACCCGGTCTGCTTGCACCAAAATCCGCCAAAGTCGCTGTGCGTATTCCGCATCGTAGGCGGCGTGTTTCGTGTCTCGGTCAAAAGGAATTGGGTCTGCCACTTCCTGCGGCATATTCCAAATCTTCACTTCGATGTCCAATTCACTTAATGTACGCATCACGTCCTCGTAGAAATCTGCCACAGAACGCGGTGCGAGCGGAATAGTTTTGGTGATACCGTCGCTAGTCTCGAAAAGCAACTGGTGAGCGAGAAAATCAAAGCTGATTTCAAAGCTACGAGTTCCGTAGGGAATGGAAGCGGTTGTTAACCCACGGGGCGTTACGTACAAAGTGGAATTCCAACAGTGGTTAATTTTGGGAAAGAGCTTCAGCCGAATTTTGCCGACT
>NZ_JACJUP010000855.1:0-3178 GCF_014748295.1 Planktothrix sp. FACHB-1355
CCCCCAGGAATTTTAAGTTGTGCGGTTGCTTCTGCCAGTGTCGCTCTTTCCGATTGGCAGAAGTCACGCGATGCAAGGATTTTGGATTTTGGATTTTGGATTTGCTGGGCTTTGAAATTTTCTTATTTCTTTTATAGTCGGTCGAACTCACGTTTTGTTAATAGGAATTTCAACGGTAAATTCTGCTCCTTTTCCTAATTTTGAGTGACAATATAAATTACCACCGTGTTTATCGACCACAATCTGGTGACAGATAAACAATCCCAGTCCCGTACCTTGTCCTACCTGTTTGGTAGTAAAGAAAGGGTCAAATAATTTTGATTGTAAGTCTTCAGGAATTCCCCAGCCATTATCTGATATTTTGATTAATATTCGCTCGCTGTTCAGAACTTGAGTATGAATTTTAATTTGTGGTGTATTGCCAATAAATTGGGTAGACACGGAATCAATAGCATTATTTAGAAGATTCATAAATACCTGATTGAGTTGCCCGGAATAACACTCAATTAGCGGTAGTTGACCGTAATCTTTGAGCGTGACAATTTCTGGATGTTCTAATGTCGCTTTTAAACGATTTTGAAGAAGCATCAGGGTATTGTCGATACCTTGATGAATATCCACTCGTTTGAATTCCGCCTCATCGTGACGGGAGAAATTCCGCAGAGACATAACTATTTCCTGAATGCGATCGGTCCCTATCCGCATCGAATTCAGCAGTTTGAGTACGTCTTCTTGCAGGAAATCTAGGTTAATAGCCTCGATTTGTGCTTTTATTTCTGTTGGGGGATCGGGAAAGTGTTGCTGATAGAGTTTTACTAAATGCAGTAAATCTTGGAAATATTCAGTAGCAGGACTGAGATTACCGTGAATAAAATTAACGGGATTGTTAATTTCATGTGCCACACCTGCAACTAAATTCCCCAGAGAAGACATTTTTTCACTCTGGATGAGTTGGGCTTGGGTACGTTTTAGTTCGCTCAAAGTAAGTTCTAAATTTTGAGCTTGTTGTTGTAATTCAAATTCGGCTTGTTTCCGGGCGGTGATATCGCGGATGGTAATAGCAAAACCATCATCCAGCTTTACCGCTATAAAATGAAACCAGGAAGACTGTCCTGATTCATAATAAAAATCTCCTTCGGAAGGTTCACCTGTTTCGACAATATTAACGAAGTGAGAAAATAGTTCTGGCTGAACCTGGCTGAGGATTTGTTTTAGTGTCAACTTACCGATCGCATCTTCACAGTTACAGTTAAAAGCTCTCGCAATCACGGGGTTTACGACTAAGCAGCGAAAATCCTCAATGTTCCCCGTCTCTGGGTCGCGAACAGCTTGCATTGCCGCAATCCCATCCAGCGAACTATTCAAAATGCCAGCAAGTAAAGCCCTCGATCGATCGAGTACCTTTTCTGTTTCTCTGCGGATAGTAATTTCTTTTTCTAGAATTCGTTGCTGACGTTTAATGATTAATTGATTTTCCAGCCTTGCTACTACTTCTTCAATTTGAAAGGGTTTAGTTATATAATCTACACCTCCTGAATCAAAGGCAGTTACTTTATCGAAAACATCATATAAAGCACTAATAAAAATAACTGGTATATGGCGTAACTTATCATCGGCTTTGAGAGCTTTACAAACTTCATAACCATCCATTTCTGGCATTTTGATATCTAAAAGTATCGCATCCGGTATCTTCACTCTTACAGTTTTTAGTGCCATCCTTCCACTGGTGACGCTGCGAACAGTGTAGCCAAGTTTGAGTAGTGCCTCGCTTAGTAATTGCAAGTTTTCCAGAATGTCGTCTACAATTAGAATATTACCTTTATTTTCACTTTCTAAATTAAGATTCATTGCTTATTAGGGGTTCAATTAAATCAATCAATTGCTCGAATTGAAATTTACGCACGAGTTGGGTGAGAAATTGGCTCAAACGAGTTTCTGTCGGGGTGATTTCTGCTATTAATTGTAAAGAAAGGTTTGTATTAGCTTCAAGAGCAGCATCATATAATTTATTAATCCATTCTTTAGGCATACAGGTTAGATGTTGGGATGTTAAGGTATTTTCCGATAAATCTTCTAATTTAAGCGGTTGTGTTTCTGCATAGATATATTGCACTCCTAAATGCTTGGATAACGTGTCGAAAATGGTGTGTTCAACGAAAGGTTTGCGGAGGAAGTCATCACACCCCGCCGAAAGTACGATCGCTTTTTCTTCTTCTAACACGCTGGCTGTGAGGGCAATTATCGCTGTAGCATTACCTTTGATGGTAGATTTAATATATTTTGTCGCTTCATAACCGTCCATTACGGGCATTCTCATATCCATCCAGATGAGGTGAGGCTCCCATTCATTCCAAATAGCGATCGCTTCTTTCCCGTTACTTGCTTCTTTCACCTCAAATCCCAAAGGATCGAGCAACTTAATTAGTAATTGTCTATTAATCGGTTTATCATCTACTGCGAGGATTTTGTAGGTAGGTTGACCGGGTGCAAGTCCTAGCACTCTCGGACGTTCTTCTATACTCTTGCTGACTGTTGCTTGCCCCAATTTTACCTGAATATAGAATTGGAAAGTTGTACCTTTTCCTAATTCACTTTCTACCGAAATATCCCCTCCCATCAGTTGCACAAATTTGCGACTGATAGCTAAACCTAATCCCGTTCCTTCCTGCATTTCTTTGCCAGCTTGCGCTTGGGTAAAGGCATCAAAGAGTTTTGGTATTTCGGCAGGTGCAATACCTATGCCAGTGTCGCGCACCCGAAAATGGAGATTGAAAACATCGGTTGTTTCTCGGTCTCCTTGAAAAATATAGAGAGTAATTTGACCTGCCGAGGTAAATTTGATCGCATTGCTGATTAAATTAATTAAAACCTGACGCAGTTTTACTTCATCGGTACAGATATAGCGAGGGACATTTTCTGTCCTATGAAAGACTAAATTTAAGCCAGCATTAGTTGCCCGCAGATGCAGCATATCTTCTAAATCATCGAGTAGGCTATGTAAGTCAAAATCTTTAGGATTGAGAGTGATTTTGCCTGCTTCGATTTTGGATAAATCGAGAATATTATTAATAATTGTCAGCAAGTAATCGCCACTACGATAAATTATGCCGGCATTTTCATAATGTTCGGCTGGGAGATTTTTTGCTCGCAACATTAACTGGGAAAAACCTAGAACAGC
>NZ_JACJUP010000856.1:0-3162 GCF_014748295.1 Planktothrix sp. FACHB-1355
CAAAATATTCTTGAAAAAAGATGATTGTATCTGTAGAAAGAGCCAGCTCGTAAAAAATTTAGTGAATAATTATGTATAGATGAAAGATATAGGCGACCTTTAGTTTTAAATCCGCAAGAGGAAAAAAAGTGAAAGCAAACATAATTCTTAAAATAGCCAAAGAAGAACCAGATAAATTACAGACAAGAGCATCGTTCACTCAGTTAATCGGACGCCTATTCAGCTACGTTTGGCAGAACAAGTTGCCGTTCTTTGTGGCTTTGTTAGTAATTTTTGGCCTTTCTTGCGTTCAGGTGTTGATTCCGCAGATTACTCGCTACACGATCGACTATATTATTCCCACCAAAGATTTTAAAGCTTTGCCTTGGGTAGCAGGTGCGATCGTCTCGATTTCTCTGCTGGTAGGGATTCTCAATTTCTTACGCAGTTACATGATGTCGCTGTTCGGACAAAGGACGATCGACAGCATCAGGAACGACCTATACAGACACATCCAAAAGCTCTCCATCAGTTTCTTTGACAATCAGCGGACAGGGGATCTGATGTCGCGATTGTCTCAAGATGTGAATGCGATCGGCAACTTAGTGAACAACGACATAGCCGACATATTCGCCGACATTTTCACGTTTGTGGTGATTGTTGCCTATCTTTTTACCGCCGATTGGCAAATGACGCTGCTACTGCTGATTACTTGGCCGTTGATGATTTATCTCAATCAGCTTTTTGCCAAAGTGCTGCGAGGTGCTTACCGAGATGTCCAGCAACAAGCAGCAGCAGTAAACAATCAAATCCAAGACACCATAACAAATATTAACGTTATCAAATCTTTCGGCAATGAAAAGTATGAAATCGATCGGTTTTCCGAACAGAGTCGCAGCTACATGGAAGCAAATATTCGTGCCGTTCGCTTGTGGTCTTTGTTCTTTCCAATTATCGATATTTTAAATAACCTCAGTAACGTTGTCGTGCTGGTATTCGGCGCTTGGGAAGTGATGGTCGGTCGGATCACAATTGGGGAGTTGGCAGCTTTCCTGGGATACATTAATTTAGTTACTCAACCGATCAAACGTTCCACTAAACTAATGAATCTCCTGCAACTAGCTCTAGTAGCGGCAGAGCGAGTTTTTGAAATTATGGATACCCAACCGGAGGTAGTCGAAAAAGAAGAAGCGGTTACTATTACTTCCGTTTTGGGGAGAATGAAGTTTGAAAATGTGGAGTTTGCCTACAATAAACGAGAGGCTATCCTGCACGACTTTAATTTAGAAATTAAACCGGGGACGACTGTCGCTTTAGTTGGTTCTTCCGGTGCGGGAAAAAGCACGGTTGCCAAACTAGCGGCTCGCTTTTACGACCCGACAAAGGGACGGATTTTGCTTGATGAATACGACCTGCGAGATTTAACTGTAGAATCGCTGCGGGAGCAAATCGGTATAGTTTCTCAAGAAACTTTTCTTTTGTACGGTACGGTGCGCGATAATATTGCTTACGGTAAGTTAGACGCGACTGAAGAAGAGATTGTGGAAGCAGCGAAAGCAGCTAACGCTCACCAGTTTATTATGAGCTTCCCAGAAGGGTATAATTCTATAATTGGCGAACGGGGAGTGAGACTATCGGGGGGACAAAGACAGCGTTTGGCTATTGCCAGAGTTTTGTTGAAGAATACTCGCTTCATTGTACTGGATGAAGCAACTTCGGCTCTGGATACAGAATCAGAAAATTTGATTCAAGAATCTTTGGAAAGGTTATTTAAAAATCGCACAAGCTTGGTAATTGCACACCGCCTTTCCACTATCCAAAATGCCGATTTGATTGTTGTAATGGAACAAGGACGGATCGTAGAAAGTGGAACTCATACAGAGTTACTGGATCGAAGCGGCAGGTACGCTCAATTGCACGCTCTGCAATTCCCTCAAAAAAGTGAAACGGAAGCAAATTCTGAGCTTGTATATGTAAGCTGAAAATGATTTTTTGGGCGAGGTTTAACTGATTTGAAAGGAGTGCGATCGGCTCAACAAAGATTGAGAAAATCCAAATTTTAGAGAGTACAAAAAGGAGAACAATAGGGTGGAAAAACAGATATCGCCAGATAGCAGTACCTTCAAGCAGAGCGAAACATTCGCATCCGATGATTGCGGTCTCGTTTACATAGCGACAAAAGATGTGTATGTAAAAGCTGCCATCCTCAGCGCCAAAAGTGCTAGGGAATACATGGGCGATCGCATCAAAATACACATTTGGGCCGATCTGCCCGATCTATGTACAGAATCTGGAGTGTTCGACTCGATAGGGCAAATTGTCAATCCCCATCGTCGATCGAAGGTGGATTATTTGCCCGAAACTCCCTTTCAGAGAACTCTCTATTTAGACGCCGATACCAGGGTAGTCAGCGATATAACAGAAATGTTCGAGTTGCTCGATCGATTCGACATCGCAATGAGTCATGCCCACAGAAGATCGGGCCCTAAAAGTCAAAGGCAATGGCGTCGGGAATTTTCTACGGCTTTTCCGCAGTTGAACGGCGGCATTATTCTTTATCGAAAAACAGAGAAGGTGATAAAGTTTTTGGAAAGCTGGAAAACAGCTTTTCATGAAGCAAATCTCGGAAAAGATCAGTTAACTCTAAGAGAATTGCTATGGGAAAGTGACCTGCAAATCTATGTACTGCCCCCAGAATACAACATCAGATACGAAAAATATCTTGATGTTTGGACTGAGGAAGAGGCTATGCCGAAAATCTTGCATATGAGAAAATTTATTGACGAACTTAAAAACGAAGTGCAAGCTCTATCCAAGTAATAAATTGCCGGAGGTATTTTTTGAACAATAGTATGAAAGTCTGTTTTATCACTGGTGTAGGTCACTCAGGCACAACTCTACTGGGACTGATTTTGGGCAGTCACTCAAATGGTTTTTTTTGTGGAGAAACGGAAAATACTAGAATTTTACAAGAAGCAAATAAGCCTTATGGTAAGGGCGTTTGCAAAATATGCGGCCCAGAATGCTCGATCTGGAGCAATATTGAATACAGCCCAAAGCTGTACGAAGAAATATCGGACAAGACGCAGAAATCCTTCATCATAGACTCGACAAAGAACGGGCCTTGGATAGAACAGCAGCTGGTAACTGTGAGAAACTCTTCGGTACAGCCTTTTTTCATTT